>NZ_JAXMNS010000194.1:0-6780 GCF_034670285.1 Nocardioides sp.
GACATCCTGGTCAACAACGCCGGGCTCCAGCACGTCGCTCCCGTGGAGGAGTTCGACCCGGCTCAGTTCTCGCTGATCCACCGCGTGCTCCTCGAGGCGCCGTTCCGACTGAGCCGGGCGCTCCTGCCGGGCATGTACGCCCGAGGGTGGGGTCGTCTGGTGCACATCACCTCCGCCCACGGCCACCGGGCGTCGCCCTACAAGGCCGCCTACGTGAGCGCCAAGCACGGCCTCGAAGGACTTTCGAAGGTGATCGCCCTGGAGGCCGCGGCCAAGGGGGTCACGAGCAACACCGTGGCACCCGGCTACGTGCGCACCGCGCTCGTCGAGAACCAGATCGCCGACCAGGCCGCGAGCCACGGCATCACCGAGGACGAGGTGCTCGAGCGCGTGCTGCTCGCCCGCACCCCGGTCAAGCGCCTCATCGACCCCGAGGAGGTCGCCCACTCGGTCGCCTACCTGTGTGGGCCGGGCACGACCTCGATCACCGGGTCCTCCCTCCAGCTCGACGGCGGCTGGACCGCCTCATGAGCATCTCCCCTGAACGAAAGGAGTCCCGCTCATGATCGGGCTCTTCGGAATCATCCTGTCCCTCGTCCTGCTGATCGCGCTCGCCTACCGCGGCATCAACGTGATCATCCTGGCGCCGCTGATGGCGCTCCTGGCGACGGCGTTCGCCGGCGGGCTTCCGCTCATCGCCACCTACACCCAGGTGTTCATGCCGGCACTGGGCAACTACCTGATCACCTACTTCCCGCTGTTCCTGCTCGGCGCGCTCTTCGGCAAGCTGATGGACGACAGCGGGGCCGCCCGGGCGATCGCCCACTTCATCGTGGACAAGCTGGGCGATGCCCGGGCGATCCTCGCGATCGTGCTCGCCTGCGGCATCCTCACCTACGGCGGCGTGTCGCTCTTCGTGGTCGCCTTCGCGGTCTTCCCGATCGCGGCCGCGCTGTTCCGCGAGGCCGGCGTTCCGAAGCGACTCATCCCCGCCACCATCGCGCTCGGCTCCTTCACCTTCACCATGACGGCCCTGCCCGGCACGCCGCAGATCCAGAACGCGATCCCCGCGCCCTTCTTTGGCACCGACGCCTTCGCTGCTCCCGGGCTCGGCGTCCTGGCGGCGCTGATCATGTTCGGTGGCGGTACGGCGTGGCTCATGCACCGCGCGTCGAAGCTGACGGCAGCGGGGGAGACCTACCTGCCCGCGCCGGCCCCCAAGGGTGGCGGGCTCCTCCGCCGCCGCAAGACCACGGGGACCGACAGCGAGACCGACGGGACCGACGGTGGGCCCGTGAAGACCGCACCGGCACCGACCGAGGTGGATCTCGCGGCCGACACCTCGACGCTGCCGCGCCCGAGTGCCCTGGTCGCGTTCCTGCCCATCGTGGTCGTCATCGCCCTCAACTACGTGCTGGTCACCTGGGTCTTCCCATCGATGGACACCGACTACCTCGCCGGCGACACCTACGGCAACACCGACGTCGACACCGTCGGCGGCATCTGGGCGATCGCGGTGTCACTCGTCGTGGCGTGCCTGATCGTCGTCGGCACCAACCTGAGCCGGTTCACCGACGTGAAGGAGACGGTCAACGAAGGCACCATGGGCTCCTTCCTGCCGATCTTCAACACCGCCAGCGAGGTCGGGTACGGCGCCGTCATCGCCTCGCTGCCCGCGTTCAAGATCGTGCGCGACTCCGTGCTCGGCATCTCCAACAACCCGGTCATCTCGCTCGCCGTCGCCGTCAACGTGCTGGCGGGCATCACCGGCTCCGCCTCGGGCGGCATGAGCATCGCGCTGCAGACGCTGGGCGAGGAGTTCCGTGGCCTCGCGGTCGACCAGGGGATCGCTCTCGAGCTCATGCACCGGGTCACCGTGCTCGCAGCAGGTGGCTTCGACGCGCTGCCGCACAACGGTGCCGTCGTCACGGTGCTGGCGATCTGCGGACTGACGCACCGCCAGTCCTACAAGGACATCTTCGTCGTGGCGGTCGCCATCCCGCTCGTGGCGCTCACGGCCGTGATCACGCTGGGGACGATCTTCGGCAGCTTCTGACCGCGCTAGAAGATCGACCACCCGGTGCGCGTGGTGAAGCTGTCGAGCGCGGCCATGCCGACCGCGGAGTTGCCCGACGGCCCCAGGCCGGGGCTCCACACGCAGATCGTGCAGACGTCGGGGATCACCGCGAGGATGCCGCCACCGACGCCGCTCTTGGCGGGGAGTCCGACCCGGAAGGCGAACTCGCCGGCGGCGTCGTAGGTGCCGCAGGTGAGCATCACGGCGTTGATGCGCTTGCTCTGGCTCGTGGTGAGCACCCGCGTGCCGTCGGCGCGGGCTCCGTTGCGTGCGAGCAGTCCGGCGGCGAGGGCGACCTCCCGGCAGGTCATCGACAACGAGCACTGCCAGAAGTACTGCTCGAGGACGTCCTCGACGCTGCAGACGAGGTTGTCGTAGCTGGCGAGCAGATGGGCCATCGCTGCGATGCGATGGCCCTTCTCGGCCTCGGACCGTGCGACGGCGGGGTCGCCGTCGACCAGGTCGTTGCCGCTCTCTCGTCGTACGAAGTCGCGCATCGCGGCGCTCGCGTCACCGGTCATGTGGTGAAGCCGATCGGTGACGACCAGGGCGCCGGCGTTGATGAACGGGTTGCGTGGGCGCCCACCCTCCTGGTCGAGGTGGAGCAGGGAGTTGAACGGGTTGCCCGAGGGCTCGCGCGACACGCTTCGCCAGATCTCGTCGTCGCTGTGCTCGATGGTGAGGGCAAGGCTGAGCACCTTCGAGATGCTCTGCACCGAGAACGCTGTGTCGGCGTCTCCGGTGGCGTGCACGTCGCCGTTGTTCATCGCCACGACCATCCCGAACTGGCGGGGGTCGACGTCGGCCAGGCCCGGGATGTAGTCGGCCACCTTGCCGCTGCCGATGACCGGCTGCAGCTCCGCGTGAATCTGGTCGAGCACCACGTCCAAGTCCATGGCGCAGAGTCTCCTCTGCCCACTCCTCACCAGGGCACGGGGGCTGCGGGAAGCTCGACGTAGAAGGCGGCACCCCCGAGGTCGGACCGGTCGACCCAGATCCTGCCGTGATGCCGCTCCACGACCTGACGGCCGATGGCGAGACCGATGCCGGTGCCCTCGATCGACCCCACCGCGCTGCCGCGCTGGAACATGTCGAAGACCTGGCGCTCCTCGCCCGACGCGATGCCAGGACCGTCGTCGCTGACGTGGATGATCACCCGCCCCGGAGTAGGTGACGGCTCGACCCCGACCTGGACCACCGGCGGGTTCGGCCCGCCGTCGCCGGCGTACTTGAGGGCGTTGCCGATGAGGTTCGAGAAGAGCTGGCTCAGCAGACCGGGGTCGCCCGCGACGGTCGGCAGCGGGCCGATGTCGACGGTCGCGTCGGCGTGCCCCAGGCTGCGCTGTTCTCGGACGACGGCCGTGACGAGCTCGCGGAGGTCCACCGGCTCGGTGATGAGCTCTCCGAGCCCGATCTGGGTCAGCGCCAGCAGGTCGGCGATCAGGTGGGTGCCGCGGTGGGACGCGTCCTCGATCCGCCTGATCCAGTCCTGGGAGAGGGGGTGGTGAGCGCCGCCTTCCTCGTTGCTTTCGCGCAGCAGCTCGGCGTACCCGGTGATGGTCGTGAGTGGGGTGCGCAGGTCGTGGGCCACCACGCCGGCGAACTGGCGCAGATCGTCGTTCATGCGGTGGAGCTCGGAATCGGCGGTCCTGCGGGCGGTCACGTCGCGCAGGAAGGCGTGGAAGCCCCAGGCATCCTCGATCTCGACTGCCCAGATGGTCAGCTCGACGAAGAGGTGGCGCCCGTCGCGGTGCAGGGCGTCGACCTCGATCGGGCGACCGAGCAGGGGGCCTTCTCCGGTGACCGCGGCCCGGCGCAGGCCGCGGCGGTGTGCGTCGGCGAGCGCCGGCGGGATGATGAGGTTGTCGAGGGTGTGGCCGACCGCCTCGTCGCGGGTCCAGCCGAAGAGGACGGTGGCCGCGCCGTTCCAGTCCTCGACCCGGCCGTCCGGCGACAGGGCGATGTAGGCGTCGGCGGAGTTCTCGACGACGTCGCGGGCGTGCTTCTCGCTGTCGATGAGCTGGGCCGCCAGTCGGTCGCGTGCGGCCAGGCTCTGCTGCAGGCGCTCCTGCATGTCGACCGCATCTGCTCGCCGCAGGTCGACCTTGCCCAGCTCACGGCACTGGAACCAGACGCCGGCGACCCCGACCACGGTGCCGAAGGTGACGAGCAGGGCCAGGGCCGAGCGGTCGTCGTACAGGCCCCGCTCGAGCCCGGTGACCAGGATCGCGCCGGCTCCGACCGGCAGCAGCAACGTCCACGGGAGCAGCCGCCGCAGGAAGACGCCGCCGACGGACTGGGAGGTGACGAGGTGCATGAAGCCCTGCTCGGAGCGCAGGCAGAGCACGGCCAGGCTCAACAGGCTCAACGACGCAGCGGTCGGCACCGCCATCGAGGTGTAGACGTCCACCCGGTACAACGGCTCCAGGCTGAACAGGTAGCCGACGATGGCGATGACGCTGAGCGCGAGCGTGCCGGCGGCGAGCGTCTGGGCCCAGCGGGCTCGATCGCCGAGGGTGGCGATCAGCGCAGCACCGAGGCCTGATAGGCAGAGCGCGGTCACCGGTGACATACGGCCAGGACGACTGGTGCCGACGGCTCCGGGGCGGTCGAGTCCGAAGGGGTTGTCGAAGCCCAGGTCGAGTCCGGTCGCGTACTCCAGGAGCGTGGCCAGGCCGAGCAGCACGACTGCCCCGGCGAGCAGCAGCACGGTGCTGCTCGGTCGTCGCCGACCAGGGCGAGCCAGCAGCACAGCGCTCAGACCCAGGGCAACCAGGGCGGCGGCTGCGTTGACCTTCATCGACACCTGGCCGGGGATCACCGACGTCAGCATGGACAGGTCGAGGACCCACCCGAGGATCACGGTCAGTCCCAGGGCGACCGTGGCCGCCCCGGCAATGCCACCTGCTCCTCGCAGGGTCATCACTCGCTGGTCCTCTGGGGACGCCGAGGACGCCGGTGGCTCCCTGTGCACATCGCCCCCCCGTCGGCCGCGTCAGACGAACTCTAGGTCGGCGGTGGGTCTTCCCGTCGGAACTCATCACCGATACGTTGCGACTCGTTCAACTCAATGTGCCACGGCACACATCTCTCGGGAGAACTGAATGCGAGTCAAGACAACCCTGTTCGGCGCCTCGGCGCTGGTCATGGCCCTGGTCGGCGCCCCGTCGACCACCACGGCGCAGGCCGCCTCGAACGCCTGTGACCAACGGACCAACAACACCTACAAGAAGCTGCTCGAGTGCGTCACGCTCGAGGGCGCCCGCGAGCACCAGTGGGAGCTCCAGAAGATCGCCGACGCCAACAACGGCAACCGGACGTCCGGCACCTCTGGCTACGACGCCTCCGCCGACTACGCCGTTGAGGTCTTCGAGGACGCCGGGTTGGAGGTGTCGGTGCAGGAGTTCGTCTTCCAGACCTTCATCAAGCTCAGCCCCACCGTGCTCGAGCGTGTCTCACCTGCCCCGGCCGGAGCGATCGAGACAGCCGTGATGTCCTACTCCGGCAGCGGCGACGTCACCGCCCCCGTGAGCAGCCCTTCAGCGGTCACCGGATGCAGCCCTACCGACTTCGCCGGCTTCACGCAGGGTGACATCGCGCTGATCAGCCGTGGGGCGTGCACGTTCGCCGCGAAGGCGAACAACGCGGACGCAGCAGGCGCCGCGGGCGTCGTGATCTACAACAACATCCCGGGCGCTCTCAACGGCACGCTCGGTTCCACCTTCACCGCAGATCTCCCCGTCACCTCCGTGACACAGGCCGTCGGACAGGAGCTGGCTGCCGTCTCCGACCTCACGCTGCGACTCAAGGCCGACACCTTCCGAGGCGAGGCCACGACGAGCAACGTGATCGCCGAGACGCCGTGGGGCAACCCGGACAACGTCGTGATGGTCGGCGCCCACCTGGACTCCGTCAACGAGGGCCCGGGCATCCAGGACGACGGCTCCGGTGTTGCCGGGATCCTCGAGACCGCGCAGAACATGCGCAAGTCCAACGGGGTCAACCAGGTCCGCTTCGCCCTCTGGGGCGCCGAGGAGTCCGGCCTGGTCGGCTCGACGTACTACGTCGACAACCTTCCGCAGGTCGAGCGTGACAAGGTCGCGCTCTACCTGAACTTCGACATGATCGGCTCGCCCAACCACGTCTTCTTCGTCTACGACGGTGACGACTCCGACGGCGTCGGCGCGGGGCCCGGTCCTGAGGGTTCGGACCAGATCGAGAAGCTCTTCGAGTCGTACTACGCCGGCACCGGCAACTCGTGGAAGGGCACCGACTTCTCCGGTCGCTCCGACTACGGCCCGTTCATCGCCGAAGGCGTCGACATCCCCTCCGGTGGCCTGTTCACCGGTGCCGAGGGCATCAAGACGCCTCAGGAGGCCGAGATCTGGGGCGGCACCGCTGGTGAGCAGTACGACCCCTGCTACCACCTCGCGTGCGACGACTACGACAACATCAATCTCGAGGCCTTCGACGTCAACGTCGACGCCATCGCCTTCTCGACCCTGACCTATGCCTACTCCACGGAGTCGGTCAACGGCGAGAAGGGCAAGAAGGTCCCGGGTGGGCCCTCGGGAGGTTCGGGCTCGAGCGGCGCCGCCGGCTATCCGGGCGGTTCCTCGGGCGGTCTCCACAGCGACGAGCACGAGCACGTGAGCGAGTAGCACCTCCGCACTCGCACACCCTCGGCCCCGCACCGCTTCGGC
>NZ_JAXMNS010000195.1:0-6737 GCF_034670285.1 Nocardioides sp.
GTCTCGGCGTCGAGGCAGATCCACTCACCGACCGGCGGGCGCAGGAGGTGGACGGTGAGGTCGGTGTTGAGGAAGCCCCAGTCGGCGACGTCGAGCGCCGCGCTCACGCCGGACGCCGAGTCGACGCACGCGAGCAGCCGCTGCACCGGTGAGATCGGCTCGCCCTCGAGCAGTGCGGGGGAGTGCATCCAGACGACGCCGTCGCCGGGCTCGTCGAGCGCACCGGTGATCCACCGCCAGTCGATGGCGTCGAGGTAGCCGCCGTTCCAGGTCGCCGGGCGCTCGTGCGGGACGCCGTCGTCGGGACCGTGGGGGAGCGGTGAGGTGCGCCCCGGCCCGTCGTCCGACAGAGGGAGCAGCCACGCCTGGGCGGTCGCGACGACCCGTCCGCGCTCGACGTCGACGAGCTCAGCCTGTGCCAGCGTGACCGACCGGCCCGGCCTCAGGACGCGTGCGGTGACCCGCAACGCGGTCAGCGGCACCGGCCCCCAGAGCTCCATGGTGAATCGTCCGACGGTCGCGCCGGCGGCCGCGGGGAGCTCCTCGATCGCCCACGCGAGCAGTGCCGCGGGCGGCCCTCCGTGCTGCGCCTCCGACGTCCACGGACCCGCTGTGGCGGGGGTCGGGGCGACCGTCGCAGACACCACCTCGGGGCCGTCGAGAGCCCTCTCGGAGAGGCCGTAGAACGCCCTCGTGCCGTCCGATTTCTCCATTCGCAACCCCCTGTGTACAGTTCTGCGTCGTTGCCCCTTTAGCTCAGTCGGCAGAGCGTCTCCATGGTAAGGAGAAGGTCTACGGTTCGATTCCGTAAAGGGGCTCTGGGTGTGATCCAACCGGAGTCACCACCACATCCTGGCGGGGTAGCTCAGGTGGTTAGAGCACACGACTCATAATCGTGGTGTCGCGGGTTCGAGTCCCGCTCCCGCTACCGCACCGACCAACCGCACCAGCAACTGAAGGACAGCCCGTGGCCAGCAAGAGCTCCGATGTTCGCCCCAAGATCACGCTCGCGTGCGTGGACTGCAAGGAGCGCAACTACATCACCAAGAAGAACCGCCGCAACAACCCCGATCGTATGGAGCTGGCGAAGTTCTGCCCGCGTTGCCGCACCCACAAGGCGCACCGCGAGACCCGCTGAACCACGCAGCACCGCACAACGAGCCCGTCCCCGCGAGGGGGCGGGCTCGTTCTGCGTTACGTTCGTGTCGTGGATGCCTCGATCATCGGCCGGACCTACCCGCCCCCGCCTGCTGTGGAAGTCACGACGGGCGCCGTCGCAGCCTTCGCTGCCGCCCTCGGCCAGGAGTACGACGGAGGGCCGGCGCCGCTGACCTTCCCGATCGTCCCGGCGTTCGCGGCGATGATGGGGTTCCTCGAGGCCGAGCAGCTCGACCTGTCGCGCATCGTGCACGGCGAGCAGAAGTTCGCCTACGAGCGCCAGGTGCTGCCGGGTGACCACCTCACCGTGGCGCTGACCGTCGCCGGCCTGCGCCAGATCGGCGGCAACGACATCGTCTCGACGACGAGCGCGGTGACCGACGCCGACGGCGCGCTGGTGTGCACCGGCACCGCGACGCTCGTCCACCGGGGAGGCGAGGAGTGATGGCCTTCGAGCCGAAGACCTACTCGGTCACCCGCGCCGACCTCACGGCGTACGCGATCGCCAGCGGCGACCACAACCCGATCCATCAGGACGAGGACGTCGCCCGCAGCGTCGGCCTCCCGGGCGTGATCGCCCACGGCATGTTCACCCTGGCCCTCGTCGGCCGCTACCTCGCCGAGTGCGGGGTGCCGCAGTCAGACGTGGTCGAGCTCGGCGGCAAGTTCGTCAAGCCCGTCGTGGTCCCGGCCGGCGGCGCCGAGGTGACGATGAGCGCCACCACCCGCGACGCAGCCGAGGGTGAGGGCTCGGTCGTCTCGATCGAGGTGCTCTGCGACGGCGCGAAGGTGTTCGGTCCACGAGGCGCCCAGGCGCGGCTCCGTGGCTGAGGGCGACATCCGGCTCTCCGAGCACACCACCCTGCGTCTCGGTGGAGCGGCGCGACGTTTCGTCACGGCCACGACCGACGACGAGCTGGTCGCGGCCGTGAGCGCCGCGGACGACGCCGGTGAGCCGCTGCTGGTGCTCGGCGGCGGCAGCAACCTGGTGATCGCCGACAAGGGCTTCGCGGGCACGGTGGTGGCCGTCAGGACGTCCGGGATCTCGGCCGACGTCGACGACGAGCCCGGCTGCGGCGGGGCGCTCGTGACCGTGGCGGCCGGGGAGTCATGGGACGACGTCGTGGCCGTCGCCGTCGAGCGTGGCTGGGTCGGGCTCGAGGCGCTCTCGGGGATCCCCGGGTCGACCGGTGCCACCCCGATCCAGAACGTCGGCGCCTACGGGCAGGAGGTCGCCCAGACGATCGCCCGGGTGCGCGTGTGGGACCGCCACGACCGGTGCCGGCGCACCCTCGCCGCCGCCGACTGCGGCTTCGGCTACCGCCACTCCCGTTTCAAGGCCGAGCCCGGCCGCCACGTCGTGCTCGACGTGACCTTCCAGCTGCGCCAGGGCAGTCTCTCGGCCCCGGTCGGGTATGCCGAGCTGGCGCGCACGCTGGGCGTCGACGTGGGGGAGCGCGCGCCGCTCGCCGACGTGCGGGCCGCGGTGCTGGGCCTACGGGCCGGCAAGGGGATGGTGCTGGACGCCGCCGACCACGACACGTGGAGCGCGGGGTCGTTCTTCACCAACCCCGTCGTGCCCGCCGCGCAGGTGCCCGAGGGTGCCCCCGCCTGGCCGGCCGGAGACGACCTGGTGAAGACCAGCGCCGCCTGGCTCATCGACCACGCCGGCTTCGCCAAGGGCTACGCCGCCCCGCTCGCGGGGGCGAGAGTTTCGCTCTCGACCAAGCACACGCTCGCCGTCACCAACCGCGGCGGCGGCACCACCGAGGAGCTGCTGCTCCTCGCCCGTGCCGTGCGCGACGGCGTCGAGGCGGCGTACGGCATCAGGCTGGTCAACGAGCCGGTGCTCGTCGGCTGCGAGCTCTAGGGTCGCTCGGCACCAGGTCAGTCGCCGAGGACGCGCAGCACGATCGCGAGGGGATCGCCGACGTCGATGTGCTCGGCCGTGCGCACCGCCTTCTTCACCGGGAGCACGAACCGGGGGCCGTCGGGGAACACCGAAGTTCGCCAGGTCGTTCGTCCGACCGTCACCTCGACCCGCACGGACCCGAACCCCCTCGGTGGCCCGCCGAACAGGCGGACGTCGGCGCTGACGTCCTCGGGCACCGTCACCAGCAGCCACACCCCGCCGTCGTGGAGCCACAGCGGCGCAGTGAAGGTGAGCTCCTGGACGCTCACGGCGCCTCGGCGGGGGTGGCGGCGAGCCAGTCGTCGATCTCGGTCAGCACGGCGGCCTTCACCTCGGCAGGCGCGCGCGAGGCGCGCAGCGACATCCGCGCCAGCTCGGCGAGGGTGGCGTCGTCGAGGTCGTGGGCGGCACGCATCGTGGCGTACTGCCCGGCCAGCTGGGAGCCGAAGAGCAGCGGGTCGTCGGCGCCCAGGGCGACGGTCGCGCCGGCTTCGAGCAGCGTGGGCAGCGGCACCGACGTGAGGTCGGTGTAGACCCCCAGGGCGACGTTGGAGACCGGGCAGACCTCCAGCGCGACGCCGGCGTCGACGACGCGCGCGAGGAGGTCGGGATCCTCCGACGACCGGACGCCGTGGCCGAGCCGATCGGGGCGCAGCTCGTCGAGGCACACCTGCACGTGCTCGGGGCCACGCAGCTCGCCGCCGTGGGGCAGCAGGGCCAGGCCGGCACGTTCGGCGATCGCGAACGCGCCGGCGAAGTCGGCGGTGCTGCCCCGCCGCTCGTCGTTGGAGAGCCCGAAACCGACGACGCCGCGGTCGGCGTACTGCGCAGCGAGGCGGGCGAGCGTGCGGGCGTCGAGGGGGTGCCGGGTGCGGTTGGCCGCGACGACGACGCCGATGCCCAGGCCCGTGCGTGCCGAGGCCTCCGCCGCGGCGTCGAGCACGAGGTCGGTGAAGGCCGTGATGCCGCCGAAGCGGGCGGCGTAGCCGCTGGGGTCGACCTGGATCTCCAGCCACCGGCCGCCGTCGCGGACGTCGTCCTCGGCAGCCTCGCGCACCAGCCGTCGTACGTCGTCCTCGGTGCGCAGGACCGAACGGGCGACGTCGTAGAGCCGCTGGAAGCGGAACCAGCCCTTCTCGTCTGCTGCGCTGAGGTGGGGCGGCCACTCGCTCACGAGGGAGTCCGGCAGCGAGACGTGGTCGCGCTCGGCGAGCTCGAGGAGCGTCTCGTGGCGCATCGAGCCGGTGAAGTGCAGGTGCAGGTGTGCCTTGGGCAGCGTGTGCAGGTCCCTCATCGGGCTCATCGTAGGGCCGGGCCGATGCGCGCGAACGGGGGGCGTTTTGGACCTGCGCTTCCTCTTGGTCGTAGACTCCCTGATTGGTGGATCTTCCCCATGCTTTGCCGTGCCCGCGTGCCAGTCATGTGTCGCCGGTCGGAGGGTGGGAGAGATCGACGAAGGGCACTAGCTCAACTGGTAGAGCATCGGTCTCCAAAACCGAAGGTTGGGGGTTCAAGTCCCTCGTGCCCTGCACGATTCCTTTCCAGCAGCACAACACAACGACCGAGAGGTGAATGGCGTGTCGGACAGCAGCGCTGTACGCGGTGACCGGGACGACCGGCCCGGTGACGCGCCGAGGCGCACGAGTCTTCCGACCTTCTACCGTCAGGTGGTCGCCGAGCTCCGCAAGGTGGTCTACCCGACCCAGGAGCAGCTCGTCACCTACTTCTTCGTCGTCATGTTCTTCGTGATCGTGATGATGTCGATCGTCTCGGCTCTCGACCTGGGCTTCGGCAAGCTCGCCTTCGCGGTCTTCGCGGGCGGCGACAACATCTGATCCGCGACCGCGGCCAGGCTCTCGAGCCGGCCGCACCCGGTTCGGCAAGCCGCGTCCCCCTAACAGCAATCGATGGAGCAACACGTGTCTGAGCAGTACCCCGAGTCCACCGAGACCCCGGACGTGGTCGACGACGTCGTCGAGGCCACCGAGGGCGCTGCTGAGGGCACCGACCCCGTCGCGGCCGAGATCGACGACGACCCGATCGACGACGTCCTCGAGGTCGAGCCGACCGCTGACTCCGTCGAGGAGATCGTCGAGACCGAGGGTGACCTCGCCGACGAGGCCGTCGCCGAGTCGTCCGACGTCGTCGACTCCGAGGTGGAGGGCGCCGAGCTCGACGCCGACGCCGAGGTCGCCGAGGAGGACCCGCTCGAGGCGTTCCGCCGCGAGCTGTGGGCCAAGCCGGGCGACTGGTACGTCGTGCACACCTACTCCGGCATGGAGAACCGGGTGAAGTCGAACCTCGAGAACCGGATCGTCTCGCTCAACATGGAGGACTACATCCACGAGATCGTGGTCCCCATCGAGGACATCGTCGAGATCAAGAACGGCCAGCGCCGCACGCGCAAGAAGCCGTCGCTGCCCGGCTACGTCCTGGTCCGCATGGACCTCACCGACGAGTCCTGGTCGACCGTGCGTCACACGCCCTCAGTCACCGGCTTCGTCGGCAACAGCCACCAGCCCGTGCCGCTGAGCATGCAAGAGGTCGAGAACATGCTCGCCCCCGAGGTCCAGGCCGCTGCCGAGGTCGCTGCTGCTGCCGCGGGCACGCCGTCGCCCTCGGGTGGTTCGGGCACCGCGAAGAAGCAGATCGAGGTCGCCGACTTCGACATCTCCGACTCCGTCATGGTCGTCGACGGCCCGTTGGCCACGCTGCACGCGACGATCACCGAGATCAACGCCGAGTCGCAGCGCGTCAAGGCGCTCGTCGAGATCTTCGGCCGCGAGACCCCGGTCGAGCTCAGCTTCAACCAGATTCAGCGAGTCTGAGTCCCGGCCGAGGGCGTGACGCGTCTCGAAACCCGGTGAGATTTCGTAGATCTGCAACCACCGTCCACACTTGTCATTAGCAACACCCCGTGGCAGGGGGCGACGTACGCCCTCGACATGACCACATCGAAGAAAGAGAGAGAGTCATGCCTCCCAAGAAGAAGATTGCTGCGCTGGTCAAGGTGCAGCTCCAGGCCGGTGCCGCGACGCCGGCCCCGCCCGTCGGTACCGCTCTCGGTCCCCACGGTGTCAACATCATGGACTTCTGCAAGGCCTACAACGCCCAGACCGAGTCCATGCGCGGCAACGTCATCCCCGTCGAGATCACCATCTTCGAGGACCGTTCCTTCACCTTCATCACCAAGACGCCGCCCGCGGCTGAGCTGATCAAGAAGGCCGCCGGCCTGCAGAAGGGCTCGGGCGTCCCGCACAAGGAGAAGGTCGGCAAGCTGACCAAGGACCAGATCCGCGAGATCGCCACGACCAAGCTGCCTGACCTCAACGCCAACAACATCGATGCCGCGATGAAGATCGTCGAGGGCACCGCTCGTTCCATGGGCGTCACCACCGACTGACAGTCCATCGCGCGTGAGCGCCCCCTAGCACCTGTGGCAGAGCCGCGCTGGCTCACAACGACCACATCTTCGGTTCAACAGAAAGAAGAATCCTCATGCAGCGCAGCAAGAACTACCGCGCGGCGATCGAGACGTTCAACCAGGACGAGCTCCACGCCCCGCTGGCCGCGATCAAGATCGCCAAGACCACCAGCAAGAAGAAGTTCGACGAGACCGTCGACGTCGTCATGCGCCTCGGGGTCGACCCCCGCAAGGCCGACCAGA
>NZ_JAXMNS010000196.1:0-6715 GCF_034670285.1 Nocardioides sp.
CCCCCTCGACCCGGTCGGCCAGGCTGCGGAGGCGACCCCGTCGTCCGTCGCCACGCCGAGCCCCACCGCGACTCCGGCATCCGAGCCGACCCCCGCTTCCACGCCTGAGCCCACGCCCGAGCCCACGCCGGAGCCCACCCCGGTGGCGCCGCCCGAGCCCGCCGTACCGGCCGGGTCCGGGGAGGGGCGACGCGTGGTCTTCATCGAGACCGAGCAGCGGGTGTGGCTGATCGACGGCGACGGCGAGGTCGTGCGCACCTACCTGGCCTCCGGCAGCCTCACCGACAACCTCCAGCCCGGCACCTACTCGGTCTTCTCGCGCTCCGAGGACGCCTACGGCATCGGCGACTCCGGCACGATGTCGTGGTTCGTGCGCTTCACCCGCGGCCCGACCGGTGCCGCGATCGGCTTCCACGACATCCCGGTCCACGCCGGCGCCAAGGTGCAGACGAAGGCCCAGCTCGGCACCGAGCAGTCGCACGGCTGCATCCGTCAGCGCACCAAGGACGCCAAGCGGCTCTGGGACTTCGCCCCGCTCGGCACCACCGTCGTCGTCGTCTGACCCGTCCGCGGCTCCCGACCGGCCCCCAGAACGACCCCCAAAACGACGCCGAGTCGGCGCGTAGACGCGCCGACTCGGCGAAAACCTGATGTTGCGGTGTTGCGGTGTTGGTAGGGGGGCCTACTCGGAGGCGTTGCTGGGGGCGTTGTCGCCGGAGCTGCCCGAGCCACCCGAGCCACCGCGGCGGCGGCGGCGACGGTTGCGGCTGCCCGAGCTGCCCTCGGACCCACCGTTGCCGTTGCCGGCGTTGCTGCCACCGGTGCGGACCTCCTGAGCCTCTCCGGCGGTCACGGGGGCGTTGGTGTCGGCGCTGCCGGAGCCCTGGGTGAGGTTTTGACCGCTGCGGGTGCGCGAGCGGCTGCGGTTGCGGTTGGCCTCGCGGGGCTTGCGCTCACGGGGGGCGCGGTCGCCCTCGCGGGGCTTGCGCTCGACCGGCGCGGGGTCGACGACGCGGCCCTTCGTGCCGGGGGCGATGCCCTGGTCGTGGTAGAGGTGCTCGGAGGTCGAGTACGTCTCCTGCGGCTCGTCGAAGGGCAGGTCGAGGGTCTTGTTGATCATCTTCCAGCGGTGCAGGTCCGCCCAGTCGACGAAGGTGATCGCGGTGCCGGAGGCGCCGGCGCGACCGGTGCGACCGATGCGGTGCACGTAGGTCTTGTCGTCCTCGGGGCAGGTGTAGTTGATGACGTGCGAGACGCCGCGCACGTCGATGCCGCGGGCGGCGACGTCGGTGGCGACGAGCACGCGAATCTTGTCCTCGCGGAACTTCGTCAGCGCCTTCTCGCGGGCCACCTGAGCCATGTCGCCGTGCAGCGGGCTGGTCGGGAAGCCGCGCTCGGCGAGATCGTCGGCCACACGCTGGGCCTGACGCTTCGTGCGCGTGAAGACGATGATCTTCTCGGCGTCCTCGGCCTGCAGGACGCGGCCGATGATCTCGGGCTTGTCGAGGTCGTGGGCCTGGTAGATGAACTGCGCGGTCGCGGGCACCATCGAGGTGTCGTACGACGACTCGGCGCGGATGTTCATCGGGTGGCGCATGTGGGTGCGGGCCAGCGAGACGATCGCCGAGGGCATCGTGGCCGAGAACAGCATCGTCTGACGGGTCTCGGGAGTGAGGCTGAGCAGGCGCTCCACGACGGGCAGGAAGCCGAGGTCGAGCATCTCGTCGGCCTCGTCGAGCACGAGGGCGTGCACGTGGCCGAGGTCGAGGGCCTTGCGGTTGGCGAGGTCGATGAGGCGACCGGGGGTGCCGACCACGATGTCGACGCCGGACTCGAGGGCGTCGAGCTGGCCGTCGTAGCCGACGCCGCCGTAGACGGTCAGGACGCGCAGACCGCGGTCCTTGCTGGCCAGCTCCATGTCGGAGGAGACCTGGAGGGCGAGCTCGCGGGTCGGGGCGACGATGAGGGCCTGCGGCTTGCCCTGGGGCAGGTCGATGTAATCGGGGTCGTGGGGGGCCACGCTGCGCTGGATCACCGGGATGCCGAACGCGAGGGTCTTGCCGGTGCCCGTGCGGGCCTGGCCGATGAGGTCGGTGCCGAGCAGCGCGACCGAGAGGGTCATCTCCTGGATGGCGAACGGCTTGGTGATGCCGCCACGCTCGAGGGCGACGCAGATGTCGGGGTGCACACCGAGGTCACGGAAGGTGGTCTCGGCCACCGGCTCCGGAATGTCGGCGGGCACGGTGATGTGGCCGCCCTGGGCCTGCACGGGAGAATCAGTGGGTTCGGTCGTGATTTCGGAGTCGGTCACGTAGGTCGCTTTCGTCGGTCTTGATCAGTTCAGCCGGACAGCCGAGTGAGTACATCGGATCTGTGCGGCCGCTCGCGTCGACCGCGCACATGCTCGAGGGCCGGCCTGACTGGCACCGGATGGCGCCGCAGAGGGCGGCCGCTCGTGGGTCCAGGGTATCGGTAGGGTGCGAGCATGGCTGAATCCAGCGCGCCGACGGCCGCCCCCGTTGCAGGATCGTCGAACGGCTTCGAGGCCAACGAGGCGCTCGCCGACCCCGGCTACCGGGAGTCGGTGATCGACCTGCTGGGCGTGATCTCCTACGGCGAGATCACCGCGTTCGAGCGGCTGGCCGAGGACTCCAAGCTCGCTCCGACGCTGCAGGACAAGCTGGCGCTCGGCACGATGGCGAGCGTCGAGCTCACCAAGGTCGCGGCGCTGCACGAGCGCATCACCCAGCTCGGTGGCGACCCCTTCGAGGCGATGGCGCCGTTCTGCGCAGCCCTGGACAACTTCCACCGCCACACCGCGCCGTCCGACTGGCTCGAGGGCCTGGTGAAGGCGTTCGTCGGCGACGGTCTCGCCAACGACTTCTACCGCGAGATCGCAGCGTTCCTCGACCCGCAGACGCGCGAGCTGGTGGTCGCTTCTCTCGACGAGGACGGCGACCACGCGGCATTCGTGGTCACGCGGGTACGCGAGCTGATCGCGGCCGACCCGCCGCTGGGTGGTCGGCTGGCGCTGTGGGGACGTCGGCTCATGGGGGAGGCGCTCACTCAGGCCCAGCGGGTCGCGGCCGACCGCGACTCCTTGACGGCCCTGCTCACCGGTGGCGTCGACCGTCCGGGGCTGGATCTCGCGGCGCTGGGCCGGATGTTCACCCGGCTCACCGAGCGTCACCTCGAACGGATGGGCGAGCTCGGGCTGGACGCGTGAGTCCGTCGCCGGACCACGAGGTCAAGGCGTTCTGAAATGCGAGAAGACCCAGGGCCGAGGGCTCCTGGGTCTTCTCGGTTGATCAGCTGCGGAAGCCGACGGCTCCGACGTTGCTGCTGCCGATCTCGAGGTAGGCGACCTTGGACGCCGGAACGATGACGCGGCGGCCCTTGGTGTCGGTGAGAGCGAGGACGCCGTCGGCGCTGACCGCGTCGGCGAGCATCTTCTCGACCGAGTCAGCGCTCTCGTCGGTCTCCACGACGAGCTCGCGGGGTGCGTACTGGATGCCGATCTTGACCTCCACGGTCAGTCTCCTTCGTTGGTCGTGCGGGGCGTCGCGGCTGCGACGACCTGGAACAGGGCTGGAACAGGGCTGGAACAGGGCTGGAACAGGGGGCGTGTCAGTGCTCGTCGGTCAGCGGGTAGCCCCGGATGCCGCGCCACGCGAGCCCGGAGATCAGCGCCGCGGCCTGGTCACGGTCGAGACCGCCCTGGTCCGACAGCCAGAACCGTGCGCTGACCTGGGCCATTCCCACCAGTGAGACGGCCAGCAGGTGCGAGGCCTCGAGGGGAAGCCCGGTGTCGTCGCCGATGACCTCGGCGATCAGCTCGGCGCACTCGGTGGTGACGCGGTCGACGTGCTGGCGCACCGACGGCTCGTTGGTCAGGTCGGACTCGAAGACGAGGCGGAAGGCGCCGCTCTCGCTCCCCACGTAGTCGTAGAAGGCCGCGATCGCGGCTCCCACCCGCTGCTTGTTGTCGTGGGTGGAGACCAGCGCCTGGCGGCAGTTCTCGATGATCGCGTCGCAGGACGTGTCGAGCAGGGCCAGGTAGAGGTCCAGCTTGCCGGGGAAGTGCTGGTAGAGCACCGGCTTCGAGACACCGGCGCGCTCGGCGATGTCGTCCATGGCAGCGGCGTGGTAGCCCTGGCGCACGAAGACCTCCAGCGCGGACTCGAGCAGCTGGGCGCGGCGCTCCCGACGGGGGAGGCGCCCGCCACGTGGGCGGCCGGCGTCGACGTCGGGGGAGAGGTTGGGCACACCGGAACCCTACCCGCGGGTCCGGATGACGGGACGCCTGCGGTCACAGGTCGGCGAGGCGCGCGACCATGGACGGGAACACCGGGTGGTGGCGGGGTGTTGGGTCGGTACCGAGCGACGACTGCACGTCCCGACCTGCAGACCCGCACGTGCCACCCGTACGCCACCCACAAGGAGTGACCCACCGTGAGCTTTCCCGCGCTGGTCGAGCCCGCCGATGAGCTGACCATCGACGAGGTACGCCGCTACAGCCGCCACCTGATCATCCCCGACGTGGGGATGGGCGGGCAGAAGCGCCTCAAGAACGCCAAGGTGCTCGTCATCGGCGCCGGCGGCCTCGGCAGCCCCGCCCTGCTCTACCTCGCCGCTGCCGGAGTCGGCACGATCGGCATCGCCGAGTTCGACGAGGTCGACGAGTCGAACCTGCAGCGTCAGATCATCCACGGCCAGTCCGACATCGGTCGTCCGAAGGCCGAGTCGGCCCGCGACTCGATCAACGAGGCCAACCCCTACGTCAACGTGATCGTGCACAACGAGCGTCTCGACAACGACAACGTGTTCGGTGTGTTCGAGGGCTACGACCTCATCGTCGATGGCACCGACAACTTCGCGACCCGCTACATGGTCAACGACGCGGCGTACTTCTTGAAGATCCCCTACGTCTGGGGCTCGATCTACCGCTTCGACGGCCAGGCGTCGGTCTTCTGGCCGCACGCGGTCGACGAGAGCGGCACGTCCGTCGAGGCGCCCTGCTACCGCTGCCTCTACCCGGAGCCGCCCCCGCCGGGCATGGTCCCGAGCTGCGCCGAGGGCGGCGTCCTCGGTGTCCTCTGCGCGAGCATCGGCTCGATCCAGGTCAACGAGGCCATCAAGGTCCTCACCGGCATCGGCGACCCGGCCGTGGGCAAGCTCGTGATCTACGACGCCCTCGAGCTCGAGTGGCGCAAGCTCAAGGTCCGCAAGGACCCCAACTGCGCGCTGTGCGGCGAGAACGCGACGGTCACCGAGCTCATCGACTACGAGGCCTTCTGCGGTGCGATCTCGGAGGAGGCCGCCGATGCTGCCGCCGGCTCGACGATCTCGGTGACCCAGCTCGAGGCGATGCTCAAGGAGCGCGCCGACGGCAACCGTGACTTCGTGCTGGTCGACGTCCGTGAGCCCAACGAGTACGAGATCAACCAGATCCCCGGCTCGGTGCTGATCCCCAAGGGCGACTTCCTCAACGGCTCCGCCCTCGAGCAGCTGCCGTCGGTCGACTCCGGCACGCAGGTCGTCATGCACTGCAAGTCGGGCGTGCGCTCGGCCGAGACCCTCGCCATCGTGCAGGGCGCCGGGTACGACGACGCCGTGCACGTGGGCGGCGGGGTCGTGGCCTGGGTCAACCAGATCGACCCGAGCCAGCCCAGCTACTGACCCGGTCCTGACTCACCGACAGACCGCTCCTGGGCCACCCCAGGGGCGGTCTGGTCATTTCGGAAAGTTCTCCTAGTTATTTCGAGCTAGGTCGTAACTAGTCCGCCTTCGCTGCGTTGGGCAGTTGACCCCACTCACTGTCGTGCACCCTTTTTCAGGGTGACGACAACGCATCAGGAGGAACTCGGACCACCATGACCCCTCTCAAGAAGCTCGCCACGCTGGCGCTCGGCACCGCTGTCGCCGTCGGCACCACCCTCGCGGGAACCGCGTCGTCCAGCACCGCAGCGCCGACCTGGGCCCCGGCCGGCACCGCCAAGATCACCCCCGGCGTCCAGATGTACACCGACGGTGCCCAGTGCACCGCCAACTTCGTCTTCACCGACGCCTCCGACAACGTCTACGTCGGCTACGCCGCCCACTGCGCCGGTCTCGGCGCAGCGACCGACACCGACGGGTGCCTCAACGACTCGGTCGCGCTCGGCACCCCGGTCACCTTCAACACCGGTGGCTCGCTGATCTCCGGCGGCACCCAGGTCGGCACCGGCACCCTGGCCTACTCGTCGTGGCGCTCGATGCGGGCCAACGGTGAGACCGACTCCAACACCTGCGCCTACAACGACTTCGCGCTGGTCAAGGTCTCCGCCGCCGACAAGGGCAAGGTCAACCCCAGCATCCCCTTCTGGGGCGGCCCGACCGGCATCGACACCGACGGCACCACCGCCGGTGAGCGGGTCTACTCCTACGGCAACTCCAGCCTGCGCTTCGGTCTGAGCCCGCTCTCGCCCAAGACCGGCATCAGCCTCGGCGACAGCGCCGGCACCAACGGTTGGACCCACCCGCTCTACACCGTGACCCCGGGCGTGCCCGGAGACTCCGGCTCCGCGTTCGTGGACGCCGACGGTGAGGCCATCGGCACCCTGTCGACGCTCGGCCTCGCGCCGCTGCCGCTGTCGAACAACATCGGTGACCTGGCCAAGGAGCTTGCCTACGCCCAGGCCAACTCCGGTATCGCCGGCCTGGAGCTCGCGCTCGG
>NZ_JAXMNS010000197.1:0-6711 GCF_034670285.1 Nocardioides sp.
GTCGGCGACGGGGTCGGCGTCGGCGTCGGCGTGGGCGTCGGCGTAGGCGTGGGCGACGGCGTCGGCGTGGGCGACGGCGTCGGCGTGGGCGTGGGTGTGGGGCTCGGCGTCCCGATCACCTTGGCCCCGATGGTGTAGGCGCAGCCACCGGTCGCGGTGTCGGCGTCCGGCACGAGTAGTCCGAGCTGGCGCCGCGAGACGAAGTTGAGTCCGGCGATGACTTGGCCGGTGGCAACTGCGCCGGGAAGGGCGGCAGACTTCCAGTCGGTGTCGGTCAGCGTCACGCTCAGCTCGTCGGTCGCGGCGTCGAAAGCGCCGGCCAGCCCCGAGACCAGGGTCTGTCGACCGCCGGTGGTGCCACCGAAGTTGCCCAGCACGAAGCTCTCGCCGTCGTCCACGGTGCGCTGGGCCGTCAAGAAGTAACCGGCGCCCCCGAGGGTGAAGTTGAGGTCGAAGTACTCCCCGAGGCCGCTGGCGCCGCCGGGCTCGGGTTGGAAGTCGGTGACCTTGACGTGGAAGGTGACCGCGGTGCCCGCCTCGTTGGTGGTCAGCCAGCCCTCGAGCATGTCGAGCTCGTCGACGCTGGGCGTCGGGGTGTCGGCACCGAGCACCGAGCTGGCGTCACCGGCCGGGTCGGAGAAGCGGGCGTCGGCCGGGCAGGTCTGCTCCT
This sequence comes from Nocardioides sp., assembly GCF_034670285.1. Lineage (GTDB taxonomy): Bacteria > Actinomycetota > Actinomycetes > Propionibacteriales > Nocardioidaceae > Nocardioides. The sequence continues at coordinate 671 of NZ_JAXMNS010000197.1, forward strand.
CGACCGCGGGCGCCTCGAGCCCGGTGAGGCTCGAGACCGCGGCGAGCATGTCGACCAGGCCGTGCCCGGCGTCGAACGACGTCCCGGTGGTCGAGGCAGCATTACGCGGGTCGGCGGTGTAGGCGCGCGAGCCGCCGTACTGGTGAGCGGTGTTGACCAGCAGCGTCTCGATCTGCCCGGGAGTCAGCAGGTCACCGGTGGTCTCGAGAGCGACCTGCTGGAGGACGGCCACGTAGCCGGCGATGTGCGGCGCGGCCATCGAGGTGCCCGAGATCGTGTTGTAGTCCGGGTCGGCGGTGTCGAGGCCGGTGGCGCAGATCGTCAGGTAGACGCGGCAGGCCGAGGTGATGTCGGTGCCAGGCGCGGAGATGTCGGGGTAGGTGAACGGCGAGCCGCTCTTGCCGCGCGACGAGGAGGAGTTGAGGTCGTTGTCACGGCTGCCGCTGCCGGCGTCGTCGTAGTTGGCGACGGACATGACGCCTGGCGTCGGGTCGGACCCGGGGCCGTTGGTGGCGCTCTCGGTGCCGTCGCCGCCGTCGTTGCCGGCGGCCCAGACCACGGTCACGCCGGCCTCGACGAGCTTGCGCTGGACGATCGTGTTGGGCGCGGTGGGGCTGAAGTCGCTGCCGCCGGCAGGGCCCCAGGAGTTGTTGACCGCGACGATCGGCGCGCACGAGCCGTCGCCGCACGGGTCGGCGTGGTGCTTCAGCACCCAGTAGAGACCCGTCGTGCCGCTGGAGATGCTGAGGCTCACGCCCGTGCTCACCGCGACGATGTCGGCGTCCGGAGCGCTGCCCCGCAAGGTGCGGCCGCCGGCGTCGACAACCGTACGACCAGCCGCGATGCCGGTCACGTGGGTGCCGTGGCCACCGGCGGAACCGGTGTCGGTGTCGTTGACGAGGGTGGCGTCGACGGTGCACTCGTCGACGGACTCGTAGTCGGTGAAGATCCCGACGATGTCGTGGCAGGCGATCTTGACGTTCTTCTTCACGCGCGAGCTGCCCTCGGCGTCGTCGAACATCGGGTGGGTGCCGTCGGTGCCCGAGTCGACGATCGCGACCGAGGTGCCCGCTCCGGTGAAGGAGTCGAGGACGCCGTCGGTGTCGACGTCGAAGGCACCCTCGTGGACCCGGCGGGCGCGAGTGGCTTCCTGGCTGGTGTCACCGGCGAAGGCGATCTTCTCGTCGGCCCAGTCGAGCCGCGTCACGTCGTCGGTTCGGGAGAGCTCGCGCACCTGGGCTGGTGTGCCGGTGGCGGTGACGATGCCGATGTCGTCGAGGGAGACACCGGGCTGGAGCCCGGCGAGCGCCACGGCGCGCTTGGCGGCCTTGAGGTCGCCCCCGGCCTGCACCATGACGGTGACCGGCTTCTGGGCACGCACGGCACCGAGGTGCTCGGCGAGCGCCGGCTGGATGACCGTGCCCGCAGCGGGGTCCGGCACGACGGCCGTCGCGGCGACCGCGGGCACGTCGAGGCCGGTGAGGGGCGCTGCTGCGGCACTGGTCGACTGGGCGAGGGCTGGGAGCGCGACGATCGAGGCGCCGAGGACGGCGGAGGCCGTCGCGGCGCGGAGGATCGTGGCTCTCGAGGTGAGGCTGACCATGTGAAGTCACTTCCGGGGGAGGGAGGGCTCGGGCGATGCCCTGCTTCCTCAACGAGCGAGTCCGCGTGGAGTTAGTCAAAATCGGTAACGTGTTCCAGTCGGCGATACTTCGACCGTGTCCGGCATCCCCGACTTCGTCGATCTCGCCCTCCAGCTCCCAGGGGCCTCGAGGGTCGACCACGAGCGCTACAGCGCGTGGAAGGTCGCCGGGTCGACGTTCGGCTACCTGTGGGAGCCGACCCGCACCGTGGGGTTGAAGCAGACCCTCGCCGAGCAGCTGGCCCTGGTGGCGATGCGCCCCGAGGCGTTCGAGGTGCAGTTCACGATGGGCGCCTTCGGCTGGGTCGTGGTCCACCTCGAGCAGGTGGAGCGCGACGAGCTGGCCGAGCTGACCTTCGAGGCGTGGCGGCTGACCGCGCCGGCTCAGAGCGTGGCCGAACGGGCCGACCGACTGCCCGTCTGACCCGGCTCCTGCGAGTCGTCCGCCAGCTCGTCCGACAGGTCGTCCGGCAGGTCGTCCGACAGGTCGTCCGACAGGGGCAGCGGTGCGAAGAGCTCCACCGGTGCCGACTTGCCCTTCAGCGGCAGCTGGCCGCGGGAGACCAGGTCGTGCCCCCGCACGAGCATGTCGCGGGTCGCGGCGGTGATCAGGACGTCGTCCCCCGTACGGCGGGTGGCGGCCTCGACGCGGGCGGCGACGTTGACGGCGTCCCCGATGACGCTGAAGTTGAGCCGACCGGCACCGCCGAGGGGCCCGGCGACGACACGTCCGGAGTTGACCCCGGCCGCCACGGTCAGGCCGCTCGTGCCGAGCGCGACGGCATCCACGATCATCCGGGCGGCATCGACGGCACGGTCGGCGTGGTCGGCATGGAAGTCGGGGGCGCCGAAGACGGCGAGCAACCCGTCGCCGAGGAACTTGTCGACGTGGCCGCCGTAGGCCTCGATGATCGGCACGATCTCGGCGAAGAGACCGTTGAGGGTGGCGATCACCTCGGTCGCCGCCGCCTTCTCGGCATACCTGGTGAAGTCGCGGACGTCGCAGAAGAGCAGCGAGAGCTCGACCTCGACGCCCTCGGCGGGGAACTGTCCGCTCAGGATCAGCCGGGCGACGTCGCGGTCGACGTACGTGCTGAACGCGTCGCGCAGCTCTTCACGCTCCGCCAGCCCGCTCGCCATCCGGTTGAAGTCGTTGGCCAGCTGGCCGATCTCGTCGCGGCTGAGCACCGGCACCCGGTCGTCGTAGTCCCCGGAGCGGACTCGCTCGAGGCCTCGTCGTACATGGCCCAGCGGCTCGGTGACGCTGGCGCTCAGGAACGTCAGCAGCTCGGCCGAGAGGAACAGCCCGATGCCCAGCGACGTGAGCACGACCAGCGCCAGTCGTTGGGAGCCCCCGCCGTCGGAGACGAGCGCGGCGACCGCGATCCCGGAGGACGACGTGTAGGCGGGCAGCGAGATCCACAACCGCGTGGTCAGAGGCAGACCCTTGGCTCGGAAGATGAAGTCGTCGGGCAGCGCCGCAGCGACGTCCTCGATCAGCGGTCGCGCGAGCACCTCGCCCACCGAGTAGCTCAGCACGGTGGCGTAGACGGCCGGGATCAGGCTCGCGAGCAGGATCGCGCCGAGGCCGGCCCACCCGGTCCCCCACACCAGGGAGGAGGCGACCGACGTCGGGACCACGGTGACCAGCACGACCGTGACCGAGCTGCGGCGGTAGTGGGCGAGCGTCAGGGTGGTCGCGGCCTCCCACGCGGCGACCGTCTCCCGGGGGGTCGCCATCGCCGTGCGCTGCCACCGCTCGATCTGGGCGTAGGTGTCGTTCGAGCGCAAGGACGACGACGCCACCGAGGCGCTCGTGAGCGCGGCCGCGATCCCCATCACCGCGATGACCTGCCCGGCCGAGACCTCGGGGTAGAAGCGAGAGGCGAGGAAGACGGTGACCACCACGACGACGAGGGCCGCCCACGTCTCGCCCGCGAGCATCACGTAGCGGTAGCGCGCGCCCAAGGTGCGGTAGAGACGGCGCGTGGAGGGCGGGGGCACGTTCGAAGTCTGACGACTGACCACGGCGGTGTCGAGGTCGGCACCACCGGGACGGGCGGAAGGCCGACGAGGCACGTCGGGGTGAGCACACGAGGCACACGCGGGCCTAGCGTCGCGGCATGGACATCGAAGGAGCACGGTTCCTGGTCGTCGGCGGTTCCGGTGTTCTGGGCGGCCTCACCACCCGCGCCCTGGTCGACGCCGGCGCGCGCGTCGTGGTGACCGTACGCGACCAGGACCGCCTCACCGAGGCGGCCGCCGCTGCCGGCACGGATCCGATCACCCTGGACGTCATCGACGTCGAGGGGTGCGCGGCCGCGGTGAAGTCGGCTGCTGATCAGCTCGGCGGTCTCGACGGCCTGCTCGTCGCGACCGGGGTGCCGGCGTTCGGCGCTGCGCTCGACACCGAGGCGGCTGTCGCCGAGGAGCTCTTCGCGGTCAACACCCTTGGCCCGATGGCGCTGGTGCGTGCCGCCGGCCCGCTGCTCGCGGAGTCAGGTGGAGTAGTCGCGGTGCTCTCGGCGATCCTCGCGGACCTCCCGACGAACCAGATGGCCGACTACTCGGCGTCCAAGGCGGCCCTCTCGGCCTGGCTCGGCGTCGTACGGCGTGAGAACCGGCGCGCCTTCCGCGTGCTCGACGTACGACCTCCGCACCTCGACACCGGGCTCTCCGACCACCCGTTGGCCGGCACCGCCCCCAAGCTGCCCGAACCCCTGCCCGGCGCCGACGTCGTCACCGCGCTGCTCCAGGCGCTGCGCGACGACAAGTCCGAGATCGTCTGGGACCCCAAGGCCAAGGAGCTCATCCTCCGCTGATTTCTCGCCGAGTCGGCGCGTCTACGCGCCGACTCGGCATCACCGTGGAGCCGCCTCGCCGGGGAGGATCGCCTCGAGGATGCGCTGGAGCGTCGGCAGGTCGGCCGGGTCGACGCGGTCGAGCACGTGGGCCCGGACGCCGGCGACGTGCGCCGGCCAAGCCTGCTCGAGGCGGGCGAGCCCGGCCGGGGTCAGGCTGACCGATCGCGCCCGCGCGTCTCCCGGCACGGTGCCTCGTACGACGTAGCCGTCGCGCTCGAGGTCGTGCACGACCCGCGTCATCCGGCTCGGCGACAGCACCGCGGCGTCGGCAAGGTCGCTCATGCGCAGCGCTCCCTCGGGCGCCTCCGAGAGATGCATCATCACGACGTAGCGCGTCATGGTGAGCCCGTCGCGCTCCACCAGGTCGTCGTCGAGCGTGCGGACCAGGTGCGGCATCACGCGGGCCAGGGCGACCCAGGCGGCCGATTCGACCGGCGAGAGCGGTAGCGGCGGGTTCGTCACGCGCTGATTGTCGCACCAGGAATGGCTTTCCTTGCGGTGGCAAGGAATAGTTGCGGCACGTTACTTGCTAGAGCAAGCACTTCACCCGTCGAAAGAAAGAACCCGCATGGACATCGTCATCTGGATCCTGTCCGGTCTCCTCGCCCTCGTCTTCGTCGCCGCCGGGGCGATGAAGCTCGCCACCCCTCGTGCCAAGCTGCTCGAGAACCCGCAGATGGGCTGGGCCGACGACTTCTCCGCACCCCAGATCCAGGCCATCGGCGCGATCGAGGTCCTCGGCGGGATCGGTGTCATCCTGCCGTGGCTGCTCGACGTCCTGCCGGTGCTCACACCGCTCGCCGCGCTCGGCCTCGCGGCCACCATGGTCGGCGCGATGATCCAGCACGCGCGCCGCGACGAGAAGGAAGCCCTCCCCAAGAACGCCGTCCTGCTGGTGCTGGCCCTGGCCGTCGCGGTCATCCGCTTCGCCCAGCTCTGACCCCTCGCCGAGTCGGCGCGTCTACGCGCCGACTCGGCATCAGGGGTGGGTCAGGAGGAGGCCCTGGCGAGGCGCAGCCAGGTCTCCACGACGGTGTCGGGGTTGAGCGACATCGACTCGATGCCCTGCTCGAGCAGCCAGTCGGCCAGGTCGGGGTGGTCGGAGGGACCCTGACCGCAGATGCCGACGTACTTGCCGGCCTTCTTGCAGGCCGTGATCGCGGCGCTCAGCATGTGCAGCACAGCAGGGTCGCGCTCGTCGAAGCCCTCGGCAACCAGGGCCGAGTCGCGGTCGAGCCCGAGCGTCAGCTGGGTCATGTCGTTGGAGCCGATCGAGAAGCCGTCGAAGTGCTCGAGGAACTGATCCGCGATCACCGCGTTGGACGGCACCTCGCACATCATCACGACCTGGAGGTCGTTCTCGCCGCGCTTGAGCCCGTGCTCGCCGAGCAGCGCGATGACGCCCTCGGCCTCGCGGAGCGTGCGCACGAACGGGATCATCACCTTGACGTTGGTGAGCCCCATCTCGTCGCGCACGTGCCGCAGCGCCTCGCACTCCATGGCGAAGCACTCCGCGAAGTCGGCCGAGAGGTAGC
>NZ_JAXMNS010000198.1:0-6700 GCF_034670285.1 Nocardioides sp.
CGCTCGCGCGCGCCGACCCGGCGGTCGACCTCGTCGGGCGCGACGCCGCGCCGGACCGCCCGGGTCCGCTACCCCCGCCGGTGCGCGAGGCTCCGGCGGGCGTGCGTCGACGGGTGGTCCGGGACGGCTTGTTCGGCTGACGAGGTGGTGCAGGCACCCGTTCATCCTCCCTTGTGGGAGGCCACGATCACGACACGAAACGCGGGAAGGCGCCGGCTCCTGCGTAGCGAGCGGCCTCACCGAGCTCTTCCTCGATGCGCAGCAGCTGGTTGTACTTCGCCACCCGCTCCGACCGAGCGGGGGCGCCGGTCTTGATCTGACCACAGTTGGTGGCCACGGCCAGGTCGGCGATCGTGGTGTCCTCGGTCTCGCCGGAGCGGTGGCTCATCATGCAGCGGTAGCCGTTGCGGTGCGCCAGCTCGACGGAGTCGAGGGTCTCGGTGAGCGACCCGATCTGGTTGACCTTCACCAGCAGCGCGTTGGCCTGGCCGCCGGTGATGCCGCGCTGGAGGCGCTCGACATTCGTCACGAACAGGTCGTCACCGACGAGCTGGGTCTTGGTGCCGAGGCGGTCGGTGATGGCCTTCCAGCCGTCCCAGTCGTCCTCGTCGAGGGCGTCCTCGATGCTCACGATGGGGTAGGCCGCCACGAGGTCGGCGTAGTAGTCGGTCATCTCCTCGGCCGACTTCGACGCACCCTCGAAGGTGTAGGTGTTGTCGGTGCAGAACTCGCTCGCTGCGACGTCGAGGGCCAGCGCGATGTCGCGGCCCAGGGTCAGACCGGTGGCCTCGACGGCCTCGGCGATGAGGTCCAGGGCGGCGCGGTTGGAGTCGAGGTTGGGCGCGAAGCCACCCTCGTCGCCCAGGCCCGTGGCCAGGCCCTTCTTCTTCAGCACCGACTTGAGGGAGTGGTAGACCTCCGCGCCCTGACGCAGCGCCTCGCGGAAGGTCGGCGCGCCGATGGGCGCGATCATGAACTCCTGGATGTCGACGTTGGAGTCGGCGTGCGAGCCACCGTTGAGGATGTTCATCATCGGCACCGGCAGGACGTGGGCGTTGGGACCACCGACGTAGCGGTAGAGCGGCAGACCGGCCGAGTCGGCAGCAGCGCGCGCGACGGCGAGCGAGGCACCGAGGATGGCGTTGGCACCCAGCGTCGCCTTGTTGGGCGTCGCGTCGAGCTCGAGCATGGTCTGGTCGATCAGGCGCTGGTCGTCGGCGTCGAGGCCCTCGAGGGCCGGCCCGATCGTCTGGATGACGGCGTCGACGGCCTTCTCGACACCCTTGCCGAGGTAGCGGTCACCGCCGTCGCGCAGCTCCATGGCCTCGAACGCCCCGGTCGAGGCGCCGCTGGGCACCATCGCTCGGGCGAAGACGCCGTCATCGAGGACGACCTCGACCTCGACAGTGGGGTTTCCGCGCGAATCGAGGATCTCGCGTGCTCCGACGGCTTCGATGGCTGCCACGTCAGTCTGCTCCTGTTAGGTCATCGGGCCTCGGCAGAGGCTGGACGTCTCACACTAGAGGAACGACGACGCGGGCGCCTACGTGCTCGACCGCGGAGACGGACGTCGGCTAGCCGGCGCCCTTCTCGGTCGCCTTGACCTGCTGCCAGATCTCGTTGACCACTACGGCGGTGAGGGCCGGGGAGCTCGCGTCGCGCCCCAGCGAGGCCGGATCGAAGACGTGCGGGTTGCGGCGGCGGAGCTTGGCGGTGATGCCGGCTGCGACGTCGTCGAGGTCGAAGTCACCGCGCTCCTCGGCGATCGCTGCATGGAAGACCACCTGCAGCAGGACGTCGCCCAGCTCCTCGCAGACGTGCGCGGTGTCGCCCGAGCCGATCGCCTCGACGAGCTCCTCGGTCTCCTCGCGCAGGTAGGGCACGAGCGACTGCGGAGTCTGCTCCGCCTTCCACGCGCACTCGCTGCGCAGCCGACGCATGACGGCGACCAGCTCGTGCAGTGGATCCTGCTGGGGATCCTGCTGGGCCTCCTGCTGGGCGTCCTGCTGCGGGTCGCTCACGACCTCAGCGCGGCGACGCCGCCCCGCACAGCTGACCGGCGGGCAGCTGGGCGGCCGAGGCCGTCACATCGGTCTCGGTGGCGGTGTTGGGGTCGAGCAGCCCCGCGACCGCGAAGTCGCTTGCGGCCACGCTGGTGCCCGTGCCGGCGCTGACGATCTGGCCGTCCTTCACGGACAGCCGGAAGACCGGGTTGATGGCGACGTCGTTCTCGTCGAGCCAGGAGGCGATCACCGACCGGCCGCGGTCGTTCAGGACGATCGGGTCGGCGGGCACGGTGCCCTCGGCGGCGAAGGCCTCCTCGCCGAGCAGGGTCGCGGCGGCGTCGACGAACGTCGTCGCCTCGCTGAGGAGCGCGAACGGCGCCCGCTGGTCCTCGGGGATCTGCTCGTTGCTCGCGTCGAGCGCGCTGAGGCCCTGCTCGTAGTCGTCACCGACGGCAAGACCGCTCTCCTCGAGCGCCTGGTCGGCAGCCGCCCGCTGCACGAGCACGCTGGCGAACTGCTGGCGAGCCAGCGAGCGCGGGAAGCCGACCTGCTGCTGGTCGACGAAGAAGGAGCACGCGACATCGACGCTGTCGTCGATGACGTCGAGACCGAGCTCGGTGTCACCCACCTGAGCCGCGACACCGGGACGCAGCTGGTCGTCGCTGACCCCGCAGCCGGAGAGGGCTCCGCCGGTGAGGAGGACGCCGAGGAGGCCCAGGGCCGCCAGTCGGGGGGAACGGATGCTCACTCAGGACTCCTTCGGGGCGAGAACGTGGTCGATGACGACGCGCGCCCATTCAAGCAGGGCGATGCCCTCGAGCGGGCGACCGGTCGCGCCGGGGGTGCCGGGTCGCGGCACGAGCACGGTGTCGACGCTCGTCTTGATGATCGACTTCGGGTAGACCCGCTGGAGTCGGATCTGACGCGACTCGGGCAGCGACACCGGCGCGAAGCGCACGTTCTTGCCCGCGATCGTGACCTCGGAGATCCCGGCCTCCCGGGCCCGCGCCCGGAACCGGGCGACGAGCTGGAGGGAGACGACCTCCTGCGGCGGCTCGCCGTACCGGTCGACCATCTCCTCGGCGATCAGGTCGACGTCGGCGTCCGAGCGCACCTCGGCGAGACGGCGATACATCTCGAGGCGCAGCCGCTCGCTCTCGATGTAGTCGTGCGGCAGGTGGGCATCGATCGGCAGCTCGATGCGGACCTCGTTGAGGACGTCGGTGTCGGTGTCGCCCTTGAACTCCGCCACGGCCTCGCCCACGAGACGGACGTAGAGGTCGAAGCCGACGTCGGCGATGTGACCCGACTGCTCGCCGCCGAGCAGGTTGCCGGCGCCGCGGATCTCGAGGTCCTTCATCGCGATGGCCATGCCGCCACCGAGGTCGGAGTGCTGGGCCAGCGTCGCGAGCCGCTCGTGGGCGGTCTCGGTGAGCGGCTTCTCCGGCGGGTAGAGGAAGTAGGCATAGGCACGCTCGCGGCTGCGGCCGACGCGTCCGCGCAGCTGGTGCAGCTGCGAGAGGCCGAGGGTGTCGGCCCGCTCTATGATCATCGTGTTGGCGTTGGAGACGTCGAGCCCGCTCTCGACGATCGTCGTGCACACGAGCACGTCGAAGGTCTTCTCCCAGAAGTCGACCATCACCTGCTCGAGCTGGTGCTCGCCCATCTGCCCGTGCGCCGTCGCGACCCGCGCCTCGGGCACCAGCTCGCGGATGCGGGCTGCGGCCTTCTCGATGGACGTGACCCGGTTGTGGATGAAGAAGACCTGGCCGTCACGCAGCAGCTCGCGGCGGATCGCCGCGGTGACCTGACGATCCTCGTAGGCGCCCACGTAGGTGAGCACAGGGTGGCGCTCCTCGGGCGGCGTCGTGATCGTCGACATCTCCCGGATGCCGGTGATCGACATCTCCAGCGTGCGCGGGATCGGGGTCGCACTCATGCTCAGCACGTCGACGGAGGTGCGCAGGCGCTTCATCTGCTCCTTGTGCTCCACCCCGAAGCGCTGCTCCTCGTCGACGATGATCAGACCGAGGTCCTTCATCTTGATGTCGGGGTTGAGCAGGCGGTGGGTGCCGACCACGATGTCGACCGAGCCGTCGGCCAGCCCGGCGGTGACCGCCTTGGCCTCCTTGTCGGTCTGGAAGCGGCTCAGTCCGGCGACGTTGACCGGGAAGCCGCTCATCCGCTCGCTGAAGGTCGACATGTGCTGGGTGACCAGCAGCGTCGTGGGCACCAGGACGGCGACCTGCTTGCCGTCCTGCACGGCCTTGAACGCCGCCCGGACCGCGATCTCGGTCTTGCCGTAGCCGACGTCGCCGCAGACCAGACGGTCCATCGGGACGGTCTGGCGCATGTCGGACTTCACCTCGTCGACCGTGCTGAGCTGGTCGGGGGTCTCGGTGAAGGGGAACGCGTCCTCGAGCTCGCGCTGCCAGGGGGTGTCGGGTCCGAAGGCGTAGCCCTTGGTGGCCTGCCGGGCGGCGTACAGCTTGATCAGCTCGGCGGCGATCTCGCGCACTGCCTTGCGGGCGCGACTCTTGCGCTTGGCCCAGTCGGCGCCGCCGAGGCGGTCGAGGCTCGGCTGCTCACCGCCGACGTAGCGGGTGATCTGGTCGAGCGCGTCGGCCGGCACGTAGAGCCGGTCCGGCGGGGCGCCCCGCTTGGTGGAGCCGTACTCGAGCACGAGGTACTCGCGCTTGGCGCCCTGGACGTCGCGCTGCTTCATCTCGACGAACCGGCCCACGCCGTGCTGCTCGTGGACGACGTAGTCGCCGGCCTTGAGCTCGAGCGGGTCGATCTGCTTCTTGCGTCGCGCCGGCATCTTGCGCATGTCGCGCGTGGAGGCCTTCTGCCCCGAGATGTCCTCGCCGGTGAGGAGCACCAGGCGGTTGGTCTGGTCGACGAAACCCTTCGCGACCGCGCCGCAGGTCACCGTCACGATGCCGGGCGCCAGGTCGTCGAGCGACTCCACGCCCTCCACCAGGCGGGCCGGCACGTCACGCTCGCCGAGCTGCTCGACGGTGCGGTTGGCCGGTCCGTGACCGGGGTGGACGACCAGCACGCGGTAGGCGTCCGAGCGCCACCGGTCGAGGTCGGTCAGGGCCTTCTCGACGTCGCCGCGGTAGCTGTCCATCGGCGCCGCGCCCAGCGCGACCGTGCGGTCGTCGCTGTCGAGGCCGAACGGGCTCAACGTCCACCAGGGCAGGTGCCGCTCGAGCACCGCCTGCCGCACGTCGCCGATCTCGCGGTAGGACGCCGCCCCGAGGTCGATCGGGGACGTTCCGCCACCGGCGGCCGCGGCCCAGCTCGCCCCGAGGAACTCCTCGCTGGTCGCGACCAGGTCGTGGGCGCGGCTGCGCGCGCGCTCGGGGTCGAGCACCAGCACGTGGGTGTCGTCGGGCATCAGGTCGACGAGCAGCTCCATGTCGTCGACGAGGACGGGCGCCAGCGACTCCATGCCCTCGACCGCGATGCCGGCGGCCATCTTGTCGGTGAGCTCGAGCAGCTGAGGGTGGGTGCGCCCCAGCGCGGCGGCGCGCTCGCGCACCTCCTCGGTGAGCAGCAGCTCACGGCACGGCGGCGCCCACAGGCGCTCGGCCTTCTCGAGGGTGCGCTGGTCGGCCACGGAGAACCAGCGGATCTCCTCGACCTCGTCACCCCAGAGCTCCACGCGCAGCGGGTGCTCCTCGGTGGGCGGGAAGACGTCGACGATGCCTCCGCGCACGGCGAACTCGCCGCGACGCTCCACCAGGTCGACGCGCGAGTAGGCGGCCTCGGCGAGACGTTCGACGAGGTCGTCGAGCGCGACCGTGCCACCGACGACGATCTCGACCGGCTCGAGGTCGGCGAGACCCTTGACCTGGGGCTGGAGGATCGAGCGGACGGGCGCCACGACGACCTTCAGCGGGCCGTTGGTGGCGTCCTGGCCCGGGTGCGCCAGGCGGCGGAGCACGGCAAGTCGTCGACCGACCGTGTCGCTGCGTGGGCTGAGTCGCTCGTGCGGCAGCGTCTCCCAGCTCGGGTAGGCGGCGACGTGGGCCGGGTCGAGGAGGTCACCCAGGGCGGCGACCAGGTCGTCGGCCTCGCGGGTGGTCGCGGTGACGGCCAGCACCGTGCGGCCGGCGCGCACGAGCCCGGCGACGGCGAAGGGCCGCAGCGCCTCCGGTGCGGTGAGGTCGAGGGTGCGGACGGCGCCGCTGCGCGCGTCGTCCATCGCGGTGGCGAGGGCGGCGTCGGCGAGGACGGCGTCGGCGAGACCTGACAGGCTCACGGGATTTCTCAGGCTCCTTGGAAGGCGTGCTGCGGACAGCCGTGTGAAGCCCGATCAGGCACGACCGGGCGCTCCGTCGAGTCTACGGAGCACCTCCGACGCCCGTCGGTGCGGTCTGGCGCCGACCCCAACCATCCACCCGTAGCCTCGAAGACATGAGACCCGCGAGCACAGCTGCAGCCGGTCTGCTCGCTCTCACGCTCACCGCCTGCTCGGGCCCTGCTGTCGAGGAGAGCCCGACCGCGCCGACCGAGCAGAGCGCGACGGCTCCGAGCACGACCGAGGCACAGGGAGCGCCCGAGTCGTCTCCCGCGGCGCAGCCCGACCTGCTCTCCCGCACGATCGCCGACGGCGTACGGCGCCCGCGCACCGCCGCGCAGGCCGCCCGCGCGGTCGAGGCCGCCGAGGCCGCCATCCGCAGGCC
>NZ_JAXMNS010000199.1:0-6685 GCF_034670285.1 Nocardioides sp.
CGCTCTTCCGATCTCACCGCCACCCTCGGCAACGGCACCGAGGTCGGCAGCGACGTCGCCACCCGGCAGCGCGTGGTCAGCGAGGACGCCGCCTACCAGACGATGCAGATGATGGAACGCGTCATCGACCCCGAGGTCGGGGTGGCCCCCGGGGCTGCGGTTCCCGGCTTCCGGGTCGCAGGCAAGACCGGCACCGCCCAGCGGGTCGGCGGGGCGTGCAACTGCTACGCCGACGGCGGCTTCACCGTGTCCTTCGCCGGTTTCGCCCCGGCTGACGACCCGCGCTTCACCATCTACGTGGTCGTCCAGAACCCGAGCAACGGCGGCGGTGGCGGCTCGGTCGCCGGCCCGGCGTTCTCCAAGATGATGGCCTACACCCTGCGTCGCTACGGGGTGGCACCCACGGGCACCAACCCCTCCAAGCTCGCCACCGAGTGGTGATGGGACAGGATGGTCGCGTCGTGTCGTCCACCCGCCCCGCCGTCCCGACCCTCACCGCCCTCGACGCGGTCGTGGGGTGGTTGGGCGACGCCGGGCACCGGGTCGACGTGTCGGGTGCGGGCGGGGTCTCGATCTCCGGCATCAGCCTGAGCACCGAGCGCGTCCAGCCCGGCGACCTGTACGCCGCGCTCCCGGGCGCTCGCGCGCACGGCGCCGACTTCGTCGTCGCAGCGGTCGCCGCTGGAGCGGTCGCCGTGCTGAGCGATGCCGCGGGTCGCGCGCGCTGCCGCGAGGCTGGGGTCGACGTCCCCGTGATCGTCGTCGAGGCGCCCCGCGACGTGCTCGGTCTCGTGAGCGCCGGCGTGTACGGCGAGCCGGCGCGCGCGATGACGATGATCGGCGTCACCGGCACCCAGGGGAAGACCACCACGACCCGACTGGCCGAGTCGGGCCTGCTCGCCGCCGGAGTGCCGGCCGCGGTGATCGGCACCGTCGGCACGCGCATCGCCGGCGTCGACGTCAAGACGTCCCTCACGACCCCCGAGGCGCCCGACCTGCACGGGCTCTTCGCCCTGATGCGCGAGCAGGCCGTCGGCGCCTGCTGCATGGAGGTCTCCAGCCACGCCTTGGTGCTGGGCCGGGTCGACGGCGTCGTCTTCGACGTCGCGGTCTTCCTCAACCTCGGGCGCGACCACCTCGACTTCCACGACGACGTCGAGGACTACTTCCAGGCCAAGGCCTCCCTCTTCACCCCAGAGCACGCCCGGCTCGCCCTGATCAACGTCGATGACGAGCACGGGCGGCGCCTGGCCGCCGAGACGGCGCTGCCCGTGCGCACGTTCTCCACCGCGGGGGCGACGGCCGACTGGACGGCCACCGACATCGGCATCAACGCCGACGAGGACGGTCTCGCCTTCGTCGTCCACGGTCCTGACGGGCTGGAGGTCGCCACCGAGATCCGACTCCCCGGCAGCTTCAACGTGAGCAACGCCCTGGCGGCGGTGGCCGCGGCCGCCGAGGCCGGCCACGACCCCCGGGCCGTGGCCGATGGCCTCTCGAAGGTCGTCGTGCCCGGACGGATGGAGCGGATCGCGGCCGGGCAGCGCTTCCTCGTCGTCGTCGACTACGCCCACAAGCCGGACGCCGTCGAGGCCGCGGTGACCTCGCTGCGTCCCGTGGCCGACGAGAAGGGCGGTCGCGTGCTCGTGGTGCTCGGCGCCGGTGGCGACCGCGACCGCGGCAAGCGACCGGTGATGGGCGAGATCGCCGCGCGTCTGGCAGACGTGCTGATCGTCACCGACGACAACCCGCGCACCGAGGACCCCGCCACGATCCGCGCCGAGGTGCTGGCCGGCACCAGCGGGTCGAGCGCCGAGGTCCTCGAGCTCGGCGACCGCCGTGCAGCGATCACCGCCGCGATCGACCGCGCAGGCCCCGACGACGTCGTGCTCGTCGCCGGCAAGGGTCACGAGACCGGGCAGGAGGTGCACGGCGTGGTCCACGAGTTCGACGACCGGACCGTGGCGCTGGAGGCCCTGCACGCCAGGCTCGCACGCGAGGGCGGCGACGTCCGATGATCGCGCTCAGCCTCGCCGAGATCGCTGAGGTCACCGGGGGAGAGGTCCACGGCGACCCCGACCTGGTCGTCGACGGCGCGGCGTACGTCGACACCCGCAGTCCCGTCGAGGGAGGGCTCTTCGTGGCGATCGTCGGCGAGCGCACCGACGGGCACTCCTACGCCGAGGGCGCCCATGCCGTGCTGGGCAGCCGTCCCACTGCCGCCCCGACCGTGGTCGTCGCCGACCCGACCGCCGCGCTCGGCCGGCTCGCCCGGCACGTGGTGGACCGGCTCGACGTGACCGTGCTGGCGCTCACCGGTTCTCAGGGCAAGACCGGCACCAAGGACCTGCTGGCCCACGTGCTGGCGCAGTCCGGACCCACGGTGGCTACGGCGGCCAACAACAACAACGAGCTCGGCGTCCCCCTGACCGTCCTGAGGGCCGACGTGACGACCCGCTACCTCGTGCTCGAGATGGGCGCGCGCGGCATCGGCCACATCGCCTACCTCGCCGGGATCGCGCCGCCGTCCATCGCCGCCGTTCTCAACGTCGGCACCGCCCACATCGGCGAGTTCGGGGGCCGCGAGGCGATCGCCGAGGCCAAGGGCGAGCTGGTCGAGTCGCTGCCGAGCGACGGCACCGCAGTGCTCAACGCCGACGACACGCTGGTGGCAGCGATGGCGACGCGCACCGACGCCCGGGTGCTGTCCTTCGGCGAGTCCGGCGACGTCCGCTGGCGTGGGTCCGAGGCCGACGACCTCGGCCGGGCGTCCTTCGACCTCGGTCACCTGGGGGAGTGGGCCCCGGTCCGACTCCAGCAGACCGGCGCCCGCCAGGTCCTCAACGCCGCAGCCGCGGCCGCCCTCGCGCTCGCCGCCGGCCTCGCCCTCGACGACGTCGCCGCCGCACTCTCGACGGCGACCCCGGCCTCGCGCTGGCGGATGGAGCTCACCGAGCGCTCCGACGGTCTGCTGGTCCTCAACGACGCCTACAACGCCAACCCCGACTCGATGCGCGCCGCCCTCGAGGCCCTCGCAGGCCTCGGGAGGTCGCGCTCCGGGCGCACCATCGCCGTCCTCGGCGAGATGCGTGAGCTCGGCGGCGACCACGACTCCGGGCACCTGGAGGTCGGCCACGCCGCCGTGCACGCCGGGATCGACGTGGTCGTGGTGGTCGGCGACGGCGCCTCCGGCATCGCTGACGGGGCCCGCGAAGGCGGGTGTGAGGTGATCGTCACGGCGGGGCACTACGACACAGCGGCATGGGTGCGGAACAATGCTGGAGCCGACGACGTGGTCCTGGTGAAGGCCTCACGAGCTGCCGCCCTGGAGCAGGTCGCCGAGCGCGTGCTCAACGATCTCACCGACCAGTCGACCCCCAGCGAGAGGAACCCCACCGCGCCATGAGAGCGATCCTGCTGGGCGGAGGCCTCTCCCTCATCATCTCGCTGCTGGGCACTCGGGTGGCCATCCAGTACTTCACCCGCTGGGGCTACGGGCAGGAGATCCGCGACGACGGACCGGCCTCGCACCACACCAAGCGCGGCACGCCGACCATGGGCGGGGTGGTGATCATCGGGTCCACGGTGATCGCCTACTTCTCCGCCAAGCTGATCACGATGACGGCGCCCTCGGCGTCGGGTCTGCTGCTGCTGTTCCTCTTCGTCGGCATGGGTCTCGTCGGCTTCCTCGACGACTTCATCAAGGTCTCCAAGCAGCGCAACCTCGGACTGCGCAGCAAGGCCAAGATGGGCGGACAGACCGTCATCGCCGTGGTCTTCGGGTTCCTGGCGCTCTCGCCGTGGCTCGAGGACGAGAACGGCCGCACCCCGGCCAGCCACAAGATCTCGTTCCTGCGCGAGATCGACTGGCTCGTGCTGCCGACCGTCCTCGCGGTGATCCTGATCTGGCTGATCGTCACGGCCACCAGCAACGCGGTCAACCTCACCGACGGCCTCGACGGCCTCGCGACCGGTGCCAGCGCGATGGTGTTCGGCGCCTACACGCTGATGAACATCTGGCAGGCCAACCAGTTCTGCCAGGACAACCCCAGCTCGCAGTGCTACAACGTCCGCGACCCGCTCGACCTCGCGATCATCGCTGCCGCCATCACCGGCGCCTGCTTCGGCTTCCTGTGGTGGAACGCCTCCCCGGCCGCGATCTTCATGGGCGACACCGGCTCGCTGGCCCTCGGCAGCGCTCTCGCCGGCTTCGCCATCCTCACCCGCACCGAGCTGCTCCTGATCATCCTCGGCGGACTCTTCGTGCTCATCACCCTCTCGGTGATGGTGCAGGTGAGCGTCTTCAAGGTCAGTCGGTCGAGCTCGTTGGTGCGCAAGGTCTTCGGCATCAAGGCCGGCCATCGCGTCTTCCGGATGGCGCCGCTGCAGCACCACTTCGAGATGCTCGGCTGGGAGCAGGTGACGGTCGTGATCCGCTTCTGGATCATCACCGGACTCTTCGTCGCCACCGGGCTCGGCGTCTTCTACGCCGAGTGGGTCGCGCGGCTGTGACGGGTCCGACGACATGACCGCCCCCGATCCTCGGCTGCTCGGTCGCGACGACCCTTGGGACGGCGTCCGCGCCGTCGTGGCCGGCTTCGGGGTCTCCGGCTTCGCGGCCGCCGACAACCTCACGCACCTCGGAGCCAGCGTCACCGCGCTCGCCGACACCGCGACGCCGGCGCAGCTGGAGAAGGCCGAGCTGCTCGAGGTGCTCGGCGCCCGCGTCGACATCCACGAGGGCGCCACCAGCACGCTGCCCGACGACGTCGACGTCCTCATCACCTCACCCGGGTTCCGGCCCGACGCCACGCTGCTCCGCCAGGCCGAGGCACGTGGGATCCCCGTGTGGGGCGAGGTCGAGCTCGCCTGGCGCCTGCGCCCGATCGGCCCCGACGGCGTCCCGGCGCCCTGGCTGTGCGTCACCGGCACCAACGGCAAGACCACGACCGTCCAGATGCTCGACGCGATCCTGCGCGCGGCCGGCCTGCGCAGCGTCGCTGCCGGCAACGTCGGCCTGCCGATCGTCGAAGCCGTGATGGACCCCACGCCGTACGACGTGTTCGCCGTCGAGCTGTCCAGCTTCCAGCTGCACTACACGCACACGATGGGCGCTCAGGCCGCAGCGGTGCTGAACCTCGCCGAGGACCACCTCGACTGGTACGGCTCGGGCCCCGCGGCGATGGCGGCCTACGGAGCCGACAAGGGCCGCATCTACACCGGCGTCGAGCGCGCCTGCATCTACAACGCTGCCGATCCGGCCACCGAGGCGCTCGTGCGCGAGGCGGACGTCGTCGACGGCGCCCGCGCGGTCGGGTTCACCCTCGGGATGCCCGGCGTGGGGATGCTCGGCCTCGTCGAGGACCTCCTCGTCGACCGCGCCTTCATCGAGGAGCGCGGCTCCAGCGCTGCTGAGCTCTGCACGATCGACGACCTCTCGGCCGACGGCACCACCCCGGCGCCCCACGTCGTGGCCAACGCGCTGGCCGCGGCCGCCCTGGCTCGCGCGCACGGCGTCAGCCAGGCCGCGGTCCGCGACGGGCTGCGCGGCTTCCGGCTCGACGGCCACCGCATCGCCGTCGTCGCCTCGTCCGGCGGCATCACGTGGATCGACGACTCGAAGGCGACCAACCCCCACGCCGCTCAGTCCTCGCTGATGGCTCACGAGCCGGTCGTGTGGATCGCAGGAGGGCTGGCCAAGGGCGCCGGCTTCGACGAGCTGGTGCGCTCGGTCGCCTCGCGCCTGCGTGCCGTCGTCCTCATCGGACGCGACCGCGAGGTCATCGCGGCAGCGCTTTCGCGACACGCCCCCGATGTGCGAGTGATCCACATCGACGCCGACGAGACTGGTGCCGTAGACGGCGGACAAGCCCTGATGGTGCGTGTCGTCGAGGCGGCTGCAGCACTGGCCGTCGCCGGCGACACGGTGCTCCTCGCACCGGGGTGCGCCTCGCAGGACCAGTTCTCCGACTACGCAGCTCGTGGCGAGAAGTTCGCCGAGGCCGTGCGCACCATCGTGGACGGATCCTGACCCCAGCGCGACGAGGAGAGTGACCCGGTGACGACCGTCGACCCGGAGCGCACGCCATCCCTCTCCCGCCCGCTCGTCGCGCCGGCCGCCGCGCACCCCGGTGCCTGGTTCCCGGCCCTGCGCGCGGCGCTGGAGCGGCCGCTGACGACCTACTACCTACTCGTGAGCGCGGCAGCCCTGCTGCTGACCATCGGTCTGGTGATGGTGCTCAGCGCCTCGAGCGTCTACGCCTACACCCAGCTCGGCGACTCCTACGCCGTCGTCCGACGCCAGCTCATGTGGGCCCTCCTCGGCGTGCCGGCGGCGATCATCGCCAGCCGGGTGTCGCTGGTCTGGGTCCGCCGCCTGGCCTACCCGGCGTTCTCGATCTCCCTGGTGCTGCTGCTGCTCACCGCCTTCATCGGCGTCGAGGTCAACGGCAACACCAACTGGCTCGCGGTCGGACCGATCCAGATCCAGCCCTCCGAGATCGCCAAGCTCTCGCTGGTGATCTGGGCAGCCCACATCTACGCCAACAAGGAGCGCCGCCTCGGCAGCCTCCACCAGATCATCGTGCCGGTGCTGCCCGGCATGCTGCTGGCCACCGGGCTGGTGGTCCTGGGCCGCGACCTGGGCACCGCCCTGATCTTCGCCGGCATCCTGATCGGGATGCTG
>NZ_JAXMNS010000200.1:0-6670 GCF_034670285.1 Nocardioides sp.
AGTACGGCAACGCCGCGAACGCCCTCGCGCACGAGGAAGGCACCGGCCCCGAGATCCTGGCCGACCTCCCGTCGGTCACCCACGTGGTGGCCGGTCTCGGCACGACGGGCACGCTCATGGGTGTCAGCCGGTTCTTCCGCAAGCACCAGCCCGACGTGAAGATCGTCGCCGCCGAGCCGCGCTACGGCGAGCTGGTCTACGGCCTGCGCAACCTCGACGAGGGCTTCGTGCCCGAGCTGTACGACGCCGACCTGATCGACTCGCGCTTCTCGGTGGGCCCGCGTGACGCCGTACGACGCACGCGCGAGCTGCTGGAGGCGGAGGGCATCTTCGCCGGGATCTCGACCGGCGCGATCCTGCACGCCGCGCTCGGCCAGGCGGCCAAGGCGGTCAAGGCCGGCGAGCGCGCCGACATCGCGTTCGTCGTCTGCGACGGCGGCTGGAAGTACCTCTCGACCGGCGCCTACGAGGGCACGATCGACGAGGCCGAGGACCAGCTCGAGGGCCAGCTCTGGGCGTGAGCGCTCAGACCGCTTGCCGAGTGGTGAGGTGGGCCGGCGCCGATCGCAGGAAGGCCCGGTCGGCGTTCAGCTCGGTCACCAGCTCGCTGGCGACGTACAGCGTCTGGCGCAGGTAGGTCTCGGCGCGAGGCCGGTCGTCCAGCTCGAGGGCGTAGACGGCGGCAGTGAGCCCCTGCACGACGTCGTCGCCGGCCTCGGTGACCTGACGGCGGCGTTGCTGGGTCAGCTCGGTCTCGGCGAGGCGTGCAGCGATGGTGCGTGCGACGGCGTCGTCGACGCCGAGATCGGCGACGATCGCAGCCACCAGCGCGGTCCGGTCGGTCCACGTGGCAGGGTCGGACAGCAGGTCGGCCAGCGTGCTCACGGCGCACCACCTCCGAGGGAGGGTTCGGCGACTGTCGACGTGTCGGCAGCCAGTGGGGGGATTTCCTACGTCAGGTCTCCCGTGCCCATCTACGGTGTGGACATGCGTGCGCGTCCGGCTCTGATGTCCGTCATCACTCTCCTGCTCGTGGGCGCCGTGCTGGCCCCGAAGACACCGGCGGCTGCCGAGGAGGGCGCGGTCGTCAACCTCGAGGCGCCCAGCGTGCGCGGCACGGCCGCCTTCGGTCGCACGCTGCGCGCGGATCCCGGGGCGTGGGACCCGGCCGAGGTGAGCCTCACCTACCGGTGGCTGCGCGACGGCGAGCCGATCGGCAAGGCACGTGGGTCGTCGTACGACGTGCGCCGTGCCGACCTCGGTGGGCGCCTGAGCGTGCAGGTCACGGCCACCCACCCGGACGGCGAGGAGGCCGGCCGGAGCAGCGCGGTGTCGGAGTCGACCGACCGGGTGCGGCGCGGCACCCAGGTGCTTCGTGTGCGACCGCGGGTGATCGGTGTCCCGCGCTACACCCGCACCGTCCGCGCGACCGCCGGGCGATGGAAGGTCGAGTCCGACCGGGTCAGCTATCGGTGGCTGCGCGACGGCAAGAGGGTGAAGGGCGCCACCGGTCGCACCTACCGCTTCGCCCCGGGCGACGTCGGTCACCGACTGCGCGTCCGGGTCGTCTCGCACGTCGACGGCTACCAGCGGGCAGTCTCCGACTCGAAGGTCCAGGGACGGGTCAAGCACCGCGTCGGCGTGCAGCGCACCGCCACCTACTCGGTCACCACGCGGGGCCGCATCACCGCCAGCGTGAAGGAGTTCGCGCGACTCGCCCGTCAGACCTTCAACGACGCCCGCGGCTGGCGGTCCAAGGGCGTGCAGTTCCGCCGCGTCGCCAGCGGTGGCTCCTTCAGCCTGGTGCTGGCCGAGGCGAGCACGGTGCCGAGCTTCTCCAGCCAGTGCAGCGCCACCTACTCGTGCCGGGTCGGGCGCTACGTGATCATCAACCAGACGAGGTGGCAGCAGGCGACCCCGCCCTGGAACGCGGGCGGTCGGTCGCTGCGCGACTACCGCCACATGGTGGTCAACCACGAGGTCGGGCACTGGCTCGGCAAGGGACACTCCAGCTGCCCGGGAGCAGGACGCCCGGCACCGGTGATGATGCAGCAGTCGAAGGGCACCAACGGGTGCGTCTTCAACCCCTGGCCGACCGCGGCCGAGCTGCGCTGAGCCGGCTCAGCGCGCCGTGAGGCGCAGCGGGCGCTTCTTGCCGAACCGGCTGCCGGGCATCGGATCGACGCCGAGGAGCCCGAGGGCGACGTTGGCGACGTCACCGTTGCGCACGGGCTGCTTGCCCTTCAGGCGGGTGCGCTTGCGCTTCGGGTCGCGGTAGCCCGGGTTGACGTCGTAGAGGTCGACCGGCGAGATGCCCGGCCCCCAGACGGAGAACGGCACGCGGTAGTCGGCGAGCTTGTCGGCCGGACTGTGGTCGGTCGTGCCGGGCAGACCGCCGTGGTCGGAGGTGAGCACGATGCTCAGGTCGTCGAGGGCGGGTCGCCGGTCGGCGTCGTCGAGGATGCCGCCCACCAACCCGTCGAGACGTCGTACGGCGCGCAGGTAGGCGCGGCTCATGAAGCTCTTGGCGTGGCCGGTCTTGTCGGCGAGACCGAGGTGCACGAAGGTCACCGCGCGGTCGCGGAGGAGGTCTCGGCGCACGGCCTTGACGACGGCGCCGTCGCGCTCCTCCTTGATCGTCACCCGGTCGAGCGCCGCGGGCCAGGAGCTCGCGAAGAGCGAGAACTTCGTCTTGGTGGCGAACAGCGCGGTGCTCAGGCCGGCGTCGTGGGCGGCGCTGAACAGCGACTCGACGTTCTCGCCGGCCGCGGCGTGGACGGTGGCCGGTCGGCCCGGGTCGTCGTCGTTCCAGGTCACCCCGTGACCGCCTGCGGAGGCATCGATCCGGCGTCCGGTGACCATGCTCGTGTGGTTGGGCAGCGTCACGGTGAGCTCGCGCTGCGTGCGGGCGTTCAGCGTGGCCGCGCCCTCGTCGACCAGGCGCCAGAGGCTGGGGGCGCCCTTGCGGCCGAGCTTGCGCAGGGCGTTGGGGTTGAGGGCGTCGATCGAGATCACCAGGACCTGCGGGTCCGGGTCGTTGCGGCGCTCGAGCGCCGACGGTGCCCGATCCGAGGCCCGGTCGGGGGCCCGGTCGGAGGTGCCCTCGGGCGTGGGCTCCGCGGTCGCGCTCGACGGCACCGTCAGGGCGACGGCGACGAGCGAGACGGTCGCGAGGAACGGGCTGAGCCGGGTGATGCTGCGCACGAAGACCACGCCTCGCACCCTACGTCGTCGGCGAACCGACGGGCAGGTCGTAGGTTGTTCTCGTGCACCAGCCCCCGCCGAGTCGCGCCGACGGTCCCGCCAGCGAGCCCACCCGTGAGCCCACCCGTGAGCAACGCGACGCCCCGATCGGCATCTTCGACTCCGGCTTCGGCGGGCTCACGGTCGCGCGCTCGGTCATCGACCAGCTGCCGCACGAGTCGCTGCTCTACGTCGGCGACACCGCGCGCCAGCCCTACGGGCCCAAGCCGATCGCCGAGGTGCGGGAGTACGCCCTCGAGTGCCTCGACCACCTCGTCGACCTCGGGGTGAAGGCGCTCGTCATCGCCTGCAACTCCGCCTCCGCGGCGATGCTCCGCGACGCGCGCGAGCGCTACGACGTCCCGGTGGTGGAGGTCATCTACCCGGCGACCCGGCGTGCGGTCGCGGCGAGTCGCAACGGCCGCATCGGCGTCATCTGCACCGCCTCTACGGCGGAGTCGATGGCCTACGACGACGCCTTCGCCGCGGCCCCGCACCTCGAGCTCAGCACCCGCACCTGCCCGGCGTTCGTCGACTTCGTCGAGGCGGGCGTGACCGGCGGCGACGAGCTGCTCGAGGCCGCCCACTCCTACCTCGACCCGCTCACCGAGGCCGGGGTCGACACGCTGATCCTGGGCTGCACCCACTACCCGTTGCTGACCGGTGTCATCTCCTACGTCATGGGCGGCGCGGTGACCTTGGTGAGCAGTGCGGAGGAGTGCGCGAAGGACGTCTACCGGATGCTCGCCGACACCGGACTCATGCGCGAGGACGGCGAGCCGACGTACCGCTTCCTCACGACCGGTTCGCCGGCCGAGTTCGAGACCATCGGCCGCCGTTTCCTCGGACCTGAGATGGTGGAGGCCACCCAGTTCGCCGGGGCCTATCGAGGGGGACGCCTGTGAAGCTCACGATCGTTGGATGCTCAGGGTCCTACCCGGGCCCGGACTCGGCTGCGAGCTGCTACCTCCTCGAGGCCGACGTCGGCGACGGCGAGGAGAAGCGCACCTGGCGGATCCTGCTCGACCTCGGCAACGGGTCGCTGGGTCAGCTGCACCGCTACGTCGACCCGCTGACGATCGACGCGGTGCTCATCAGCCACCACCACGCCGACCACTGCCTCGACATGTGCGGCTACTACGTGATGCGCAAGTACCACCCGTCCGGGCCGCCGCCGCGGATCCCGGTCTGGGGTCCCGCGGGCACCGCCGACCGGGTCGCTCGCGCCTACGAGCTGCCGCTCGACCCGGGCATGCACGAGGAGTTCGACTTCCGCACCTACGACGGCCCGTTCTCGATCGGGCCCTTCAGCATCGTGCCGATCCCCGTCGAGCACCCGATCGAGGCCTACGGCCTGCGCATCACCGCCGACGGCTCGACCCTCGGCTACAGCGGCGACACCGCCCCGTGCGAGGGCCTCGACCGGGTCGCGGCCAACGTGCGCCTGCTGCTGTGCGAAGCGTCGTTCCGCGACATCGACGACAACCCGCCCGGGGTGCACCTGACCGGCGTGGACGCCGGCTCGGTCGCCGCCCGGTCGCAGGTCGGTCGACTGGTCCTGACGCACGTGCCTCCGTGGTTCGACCGCGACGCGATGGAGGCCGAGGCCCGTACGGCGTACTCCGGTCCGGTCGAGCTGGCCTCGGCGGGCGGCGTCTACGAGCTCTGAGGCGGCGTCGGCCCTCATGCGGCACAGTGACGCCATGATCACGGTCGAGCACCTCTCCCGGCGCTATGGCGGCTTCACCGCCGTCGACGACGTCAGCTTCGAGTGCCGTCCCGGTCGGGTGACCGGGTTCCTGGGACCCAACGGCGCGGGCAAGACGACGACGATGCGCATCATCGTCGGACTCACCTCGGCGTCGTCCGGGACCGCGACGATCGGTGGCCATCGCTACGGCGACCTCCCCAACCCGGGCCGCCACGTCGGCGTGCTGCTCGACGCCGGCGCCCAGCACGGCGGTCGCACCGGGCGCGAGATCCTCACCTTGGGCGCTCTCACCATGGGGCTTCCCCAGGCGCGGGTCGACGAGATGCTGCACCTCGTCTCACTCTCGGGCGAGGAGTCGACCCGGCGGTTGCGGCACTACTCGCTCGGCATGAAGCAGCGTCTCGGGATCGCCCACGCGCTGCTCGGTGACCCCCGGGTGCTGATCCTCGATGAGCCGGCCAACGGCCTCGACCCGGCCGGCATCCGCTGGATGCGCGGGCTGCTGAAGGGCTACGCCGACCGCGGCGGCACGGTGCTGCTCTCGAGCCATCTGCTCCACGAGGTCGAGCTGATCGCCGACGAGATGATTCTGATCGGTCGGGGTCGGATCCTCGCCCAGGGCGACAAGCAGAGCCTGCTCGCGAGCAGGTCCGGCACTGCGACGAGCGGCACGCAGGCCTCCACCCGGGCCTCCACCCAGGCCTCCACCCAGGTCAGGTCGCTGGACGACGACCGGCTGGTCGCCGTCCTGCGCGAGCGGGGCATCGCCGCCGTCCGCGGCCCCGGGGGAGTGAGCGCACCGTGCGCGAGCGTGGACGTCGGCCGCGCGGCGGCCGAGCACGGACTGGTGCTGACCGACCTGCGTGCGGTCGAGGGTGGTCTCGAGGACCTGTTCCTCGAGCTGACGGCCGGCACGCAGCGAGAGGAGCCGGCGTGGCCTCGCTCGTGCCGAGGTCGAGCTGCGCAAGGCGGTCAACACGCTGGCGAGCTTCTGGCTGGTCGCCGCGATCGCGGTGCTGATCATCATCGTCGAGGGCGGGTTGCTGCTCGTCGTGCTCCTTCAGGACGGTGAGTCCTCCGCGGGCGACTTCGCCTTCTTCGCCAGCTACATCACTGCGGTGGTGCTGCCGGTGCTCGCGATCATGCTGGTCACGAGCGAGTGGACCCAGCGCACGGCGATGGTGACCTTCGCCCTCGAGCCGCGTCGCGGCCGGGTGCTGCTGGCGAAGTACATCACCGGCGTCGTCCTCACCCTCGTCGCGGTGCTGGTCGCCGTCGTCGTCGGGCTGGCGTGCGCGCTCGTGTGCCAGGTCGTGCAGCCCGACCTCACGTCGTTCGACCTGGGTGGCCGGTTCCTCGGCGGCTTCGTGATCACGCAGGTGCTGGCGATGAGCCTCGGCTTCGCGCTCGCGTGCCTGCTGCTCAACACCCCCGCCGCGATCGTCGTCTTCGTGGCCTACCGGGTGATCCCGGTGTCGGTCTTCGGCGTGCTCGCGGTCAACCTCGAGACGTTCGCGAAGGTGCGGCCGTGGATCGACTTCGAGTACGCCCAGGGCCCCCTCTACGACCTCTCGGTGTCGGGTGCCGAGTGGGGCCACCTGCTCACCGCCGGCGCACTCTGGCTCGGGCTGCCCCTGGCGCTCGGCGTCCTGCGGATCCTCCGGGCAGAGGTGAAGTAGCCGTCAGCTTCTCGCCGAGTCGGCGCGGACACGCGCC
>NZ_JAXMNS010000201.1:0-6657 GCF_034670285.1 Nocardioides sp.
GCGTGCACCTCGTGGTGCCCAAGGACCGCATCCGTTCCGAGACCGGGCTGATCCTGCGCACCGAGACGTCGGTGCTCTTCGTCATCCCGTGGGGCCGGCACTGGATCATCGGCACCACCGACACCGACTGGGACCTCGATAAGGCACACCCCGCCGCGAGCGCCGCCGACATCGACTACCTCCTCGAGCACGTCAACGAGGTGCTCGAGGTGCCGCTCACCCACGCCGACGTCGAGGGCGTCTACGCCGGACTGCGGCCGCTGCTGGAGGGGGAGTCGGACGCCACCTCGCAGCTCTCCCGCGAGCACGCGGTGAGTCACCCCGCGCCGGGCCTGGTCGTGGTCGCCGGCGGCAAGTACACGACGTACCGGATCATGGCGCAGGACGCGGTCGACGAGGCGGTCTTCGCGATGTCGACGCAGTTCGACCGCAAGGTCGGGCCGTCGGTGACGCAAGGGGTGCCGCTGCTCGGCGCCGAGGGCTACCAGGCCCTGGTCAACTCGCGCCACGTCCTCGCTGCGCAGTCCGGCCTCCACGAGGTCTGGATCGACCACCTGCTCAAGCGCTACGGGTCGCTGATCCACGAGCTGCTCGACCTGGTGAAGGCCGACCCGTCGCTGGGTGAGCCCCTCGCCGCAGCACCCGACTACCTGCGGGTCGAGGTGGCCTACGCCGCCAGCCACGAGGGCGCCCGTCACCTCGACGACGTCCTCACCCGCCGCATCCGGCTCTCGATCGAGTCGTTCGACCGCGGCGTCGGCGCCGTCGAGGAGGTGTCCGACCTCGTCGGCCCGATCCTCGGCTGGAGCGAGGAGCAGCGGTCGCTCGAGATCGATCACTACGTCAAGCGGGTCGAGGCCGAGCGGGAGAGCCAGCGCATGCCGGACGACGCCACGGCTGATGCCGCGCGCCTCGGCGCGGCCGACGTCGTCCCGCTGAGCTGACGGTGGGCTGACGGTGAGCCGACGGTGGGGTGGCGGTGGGGTGACGCACCGTGCACCGACGTGAGTTGGCCGAGGTGACCGGCGGAGTGGGACGATGGTCGCCTGATGTCTGATACTCCTGCCCCGCAGCCCAGCGACGCCGCGACCGCCCCTGAAGGGGTGAAGGCGCTGCCGCTGGTCTTCGACGAGCCTCGTGGTCGCAAGAAGCCACCGGCGCACCTCGCCGACCTGACCGGCGCCGAGCGCAAGAAGCTCCTCGAGGAGCAGGGTCTTCCGGGCTTCCGTGCCAAGCAGCTGTCGCAGCACTACTTCGGTCGTCTGACCGACGACCCCGAGCAGATGACCGACCTGCCGGCTGGTCAGCGCGCCGGCCTGGTCGAGGCGCTGCTACCGAACCTCATGACGCCGTTGCGCACGATGGAGGCCGACAAGGGCACGACCGTCAAGACGCTGTGGAAGCTCTTCGACGGGGCCCTCGTCGAGTCGGTCCTGATGCGCTACCCCGACCGCGCCACGATGTGCGTCTCCAGCCAGGCCGGGTGCGGCATGGCCTGCCCCTTCTGCGCCACCGGACAGGGCGGACTCCAGCGCAACATGTCGACCGCCGAGATCGTCGAGCAGGTGCTCGCCGGTGCGCGGGCCATGACTCGCGGCGAGATCGCCGGTGGTCCGGGCCGGGTCTCCAACGTCGTCTTCATGGGCATGGGGGAGCCGCTGGCCAACTACAAGGCCGTCATCGGCGCCGTACGACGCCTCACCGACCCCGCGCCCGAAGGCTTCGGCATGTCGGCGCGCGGGATCACCGTCTCGACCGTCGGGCTCGTGCCGCGCATGAAGCAGCTGACCGAGGAGGGCATCCCGGTCACGCTCGCGCTGAGCCTGCACGCCCCCGACGACGAGCTGCGCAACGAGCTGGTGCCGATCAACACCCGCTACTCGGTCGAGGAGACCGTGGACGCGGCGTTCCAGTACGCCCAGACCACCAAGCGACGCGTCTCGATCGAGTACGCCATGATGCGCGGCATCAACGACCAGGCCTGGCGCGCCGACCTGCTCGCCGACGTCCTGATGCGCGGCGACTGGGGCTGGGTGCACGTCAACCTGATCCCGCTCAACCCGACGCCCGGCTCCAAGTGGACCGCCTCCGACCCTGCTGACGAGCGCGAGTTCGTGCGTCGGCTCGAGGCCAAGGGCATCCCGACCACGGTGCGTGACACGCGCGGCAGCGACATCGACGGGGCCTGCGGGCAGCTCGCTGCCACGGAGTGAGCACGACGCGCCAGGTCTAGCCCGACCCTGGTGCAGAGTGTCGGGGGCCTTGCGCCACCCGCAACGCTGCAGCACGATCGATCTCCCGGACCGAGGAGACGACAGTGACCTCAGCAACCGATCGGACCACCCGGTGCCTGCTCGTGGTGGTCGCCCATCCTGACGACGAGACGTTCGGGACGGGCTCGGTGCTGCTGCAGGCGGCGGCCGAGGGCGCCCGCACCGTCGTGGTCTGCGCGACCCGCGGCGAGGCGGGGGAGGTGCTCACCGGGGTCGAGGTGCCGGCCGGAGGGGTGGCCGCGCTGCGCGAGGCCGAGCTGCACGCGGCGGCGCAGGCTCTCGGCGTGCAGCAGGTCGAGGTGCTCGACTTCGTCGACTCGGGCATGGCCGGCGATCCGGGGGAGGGGTCCCTGTGCGCGGCCGATCCCGAGCGGGTCGTCGCCGCGGTCCGCGGCGTCCTCGACCGGATCCGTCCCGACGTGGTGGTGACCCTGGCCGCGGATGACGGTCACCGTGACCACGTGGTGGTGCGCGACGCCGTCCTCGCGGCCGTCGACGCCGCCGAGTCCGGCGCGTCGCCGGTACGCGTGCTGCTGCACTGCCTGCCGCGCTCCCTGATGCACGCCTGGGTGAGGCACCAGGCAGGCAACGACAAGGCGGCCGCCTACGTCGAGCTGCCCGACATCGGAACGCCCGACGAGGCGCTGACCACCGTGGTGGACACCTCAGTGCACTACCCGGCCCGCACGGCGGCGATCGCCCTGCACGCGTCGCAGGCCTCGCCGTTCGACGGGCTGCCCGACGAGCTGCACCGCGCCTTCCTCGGCGCCGACCACCTCGTGCGCGAACGACCGGTCTGGGACGGCGGAAACCAGGAGCACACCCTCTGGGGCTGACGAGGACGCACTGTTCGCTGGACGGACCCACTCGCGCCATTAGGTAACCCTAAGTTAGGTTAGGGTCACCTAATAACGAGAGGTTCTACCTGCATGAACAGCATCAAGGCCCTGACCGTTGGCGTCTCGACGGCCTCCCTCCTGCTCCTGGCCGCGTGCGGCTCGTCCACGACGACGGTCGGCGCCGACAGCACCGGCGGCGAGGCCGACAGCACCAGCAGCGCCGAGTTCCCCCTCACCGTCGAGCATGCGTACGGCGAGACCGTGATCGAGGCGGCGCCCCATCGGGTGGCCACGGTCGCGTGGTCCAACCACGAGGTGCCTCTGGCGCTCGGCATCGTGCCGGTCGGCATGGCCGAGGCTGCCTGGGGTGACGACGACGGCGACGGTGTCCTGCCCTGGGTGGAGACGCGGCTCGACGAGCTCGACGCCGACACCCCGGTGCTGTTCGACGAGACCGACGGGATCGACTTCGAGGCGGTCGCCGACACCGCGCCCGACGTGATCCTGGCGGCCTACTCCGGCCTGAGCCAGGAGGAGTACGAGCAGCTGAGCAAGATCGCGCCGGTCGTGGCCTTCCCGGAGATCGCATGGGGCACCTCGCTGTCCGAGATGATCCGCCTCAACAGTGAGGCGCTGGGCCTGGCCGAGGAGGGTGCGGCGTTGGTGGACCGGCTCGACGAGCAGGTCGCCGAGGCGTTCGGGGCGCACCCCGAGCTCGCCGGCTCGAGCGCGGTCTTCACCTACCTCGACCCGTCCGACCTGAGCCAGATCGGGTTCTACACCACCCACGACACCCGACCGGGATTCCTGCTCGAGGCCGGCATGGCGGCTCCTGAGGCCGTCGTCGAGGCCTCGGCCGCGTTGGACGGCTTCTACACCACGGTGAGCGCTGAGCGGGCCGACGAGCTCGACGACGCCGACCTGCTCATCACCTACGGCGACGCCGAGGGCGAGCTCGTCGCGGCGATGCAGGCCGACCCGCTGATCGGCACCATCCCCGCGGTCCGCAGCGGCGCGGTCGCGACCCTGGTCGACTCGACGCCGTTGGCCGCGATGGCCAACCCCTCGCCGCTCTCGATCCCGTGGGGCATCGAGGACTACACGGCCCTGCTCTCCGACGCGCTCACGCGCGGGCGCGACTGATCCGGTGACGCTCACGTACCTCCCGGCGTCGTCCGCGCCCGGGTCGCCGCTGGTGGCGGCCCCGGCCGCCGCGAGCGGTCGCGGCGTACGACGTCCCCCGCGCGAGCGGTCGGCCCGTCGGGTCCTCGCGCTGGGCGTGGCCGTCGTCCTGATGGTCCTGGCAGCCGCGGCCTCGGTGGCCTGGGGCGCCCGCGTCGTCGGGTGGGGAGAGGTGTGGACGGCGCTGGCGACCACGCTGGGTGCCGACGAGAGCAGCAGCCTCTCCACCGCCGTCGTCGAGCAACGGATCCCGCGCACGGCGCTCGCGCTTCTCGCCGGCGCTGCGCTCGGGCTCGCCGGGGCGGTGATGCAGGGCGTCACCCGCAACCCCCTCGCCGATCCCGGCATCCTCGGTGTGACCAGCGGAGCAGCGCTGGCCGTGGTGGTCGGGATCGCCTTCTTCGGACTCTCCTCGGCGACGGGCTACGTGTGGGTCGCGATCCTCGGCGGTGGCCTGTGTGCGGCGTTCGTCTACGCGGTCGGATCACTCGGGCGCGGGGGTGCGACCCCGCTCAAGCTCACCCTGGCCGGGGCGGCCACCGGTGCGGCCGCCAGCTCGCTGACCAGCGCGGTGCTGCTGCCTCGCCTGGAGGTGATGAACCAGTTCCGGTTCTGGCAGGTCGGCGGGGTCGGTGGCGCCTCCTTCGACAAGATCGGCCTGGTGCTCCCGTTCCTCGCCGTGGGTGCGCTGCTCAGCCTCGCCGCTGCGCGTGGGCTCAACTCGCTGGCGCTCGGGGACGACGTGGCGGCAGGCCTGGGCGAGCGTGTGGACCGCACCCGGCTCCTCGCGGCCCTGGGTGCCGTCGTGCTCTGCGGTGCGGTGACCGCGGTCGTCGGGCCGATCGGCTTCGTGGGCCTCGTCGTGCCCCACGTGTGCCGGCTGGTCATCGGTATCGACCACCGCTGGCTGCTGCCGGCCTCGATGGTCGTCGGCGCGATGTTGCTGACGGCCGCCGACGTGGTCGGTCGTGTCGTTGCAAGACCCTCCGAGGTGGACGTCGGCATCGTGACGGCGATCCTCGGGGCTCCGGTCTTCATCGCGATCGTGCGTCGGCAGAAGGTGCGTGCCCTGTGAGCGTCCTGACCGCGGAGCGAGTCGCGGCGCAGGCTCTGGTCGACGGGCGTGCTCGGCGTCGTCGGGCGCGACGCCGCGCGGTGCTCGCGCTGGCAGTTCTCGTGGTCGTCCTCTTCGTCGTCTCGCTCATGGTCGGGCGCACCTTCTACCCACTCGGCGACGTGGTCCGCGTCGTCCTCGGCCAGGACGTGCCGGGCGCCTCTTTCACCGTCGGTGAGCTGCGGCTCCCGCGGGCGGTGCTGGCTGTGCTCACCGGAGCCGCGTTCGGGCTCGGGGGAGTGACGTTCCAGACGATGCTGCGCAACCCGCTCGCCTCGCCCGACATCATCGGCGTGACCTCCGGGGCGAGCGTGGCTGCAGTGATCGGCATCGTCGTCCTCTCGCTCGACGAGACCCTGGTCTCGATCGCGGCGATGGCCGCCGCCTTGAGCACGGCGCTGGTCATCTACCTCCTGGCGTTCACCGACGGGGTCGTCGGCACCCGGCTCATCCTGGTCGGGATCGGCGTCGCCGCGATGCTCGACAGCGTCGTCGCCTACGTCATCGTGCGGGCGGCGCCGTGGGACCTCCAGGACGCGCTTCGCTGGCTGACCGGGAGCCTCAACGGAGCGACCTGGGACCAGGTGGTGCCGCTGGCGGTCGGACTCGCACTCCTCACGCCGCTGCTGCTCGGCCAGGCTCGCAACCTGGCCCTGCTCCAGCAGGGCGACGACTCGGCCACGGCCCTGGGCGTGCGGGTGGAGCGCACCCGCCTCGTCACCCTCGTCACCGCCGTCGCCCTGGTCTCGTTCGCCACTGCGGCCGCCGGGCCGATCGCCTTCGTCGCCTTCCTGTCCGGACCCATCGCCGCCCGGGTCGTACGCGGCGGGGACTCCCTGATGCTCCCGGCCGCGCTCGTCGGGGCGCTGCTCGTCTGTGGCGCCGACCTGCTCGCCCAGCACGCGCTCGGGGCGCGCTACCCGGTCGGCGTGGTCACCGGTGCGCTCGGGGCGCCGTTCCTGCTCCACCTCCTCATCCGCAGCCACCAGACCGGAGGGTCCCTGTGACCAGCACCCACACCCTGTCCGCCGAGGGCGTCACCCTCGGCTACGGCGAACGCTTCGTCATCGAAGGCCTCGACCTGGCGGTGCCACCCGGGCGCATCACCGCGATCGTCGGGGCCAACGCCTGCGGCAAGTCGACCCTGCTGCGGTCGATGTCGCGGCTGCTCCGACCAACGCAGGGACGCATCGTGCTCGACGGGTGCGACCTGCACCGGCTCGACACCAAGCAGGTCGCGCGCACGCTG
>NZ_JAXMNS010000202.1:0-6610 GCF_034670285.1 Nocardioides sp.
CTGGTGGATCGTGCTCCTCTCACCCAGGATCGCGATGCGGTCGCCCATCTTGATCGCCTCGTCGATGTCGTGGGTGACGAAGACGATGGTCTTCTTCAGCTCGCTCTGCAGACGTAGGAACTCATTCTGCAGTCGGTCACGTGTGATCGGGTCGATGGCGCCGAAAGGCTCGTCCATCAACATGATGTCGGGGTCAGCACCCAGGGCCCGGGCGACGCCCACGCGCTGGGCCTGACCACCGGACAGCTCCTTGGGGAACCGGTCCCGGTACTGGTCGGGGTCGAGACCCACGGTGGTGAGCAGCTCCTCGGTGCGCGCCTTGATCTTCTCCTTGTCCCAGCCGAGCATCTTGGGCACGGTCGCGATGTTGTCGGAGATCGTCAGGTGCGGGAAGAGCCCGATCTGCTGGATGACGTAGCCGATCCGTCGGCGCAGCTTGTCGGGGTTTCCCTTCGTGACGTCCTCGCCGTCCAGCAGGATGCGCCCGTTGCTGGGCTCGATCATTCGGTTGATCAGGCGCAACGTGGTGCTCTTGCCGCAGCCCGAGGGTCCTACGAGGACGAGGATCTCGCCTTCGTGGATGTCCAGGGTGAGGTCCTCGACCGCCGGGACCTTCGTGCCCGGATAGGTCTTGCCGACCTTGTCGAGGTGGATCTTGGGGGTCTTCGCCTCGGAGTTCATGGGTTCCTCTCGTGGAGCCGGGTGCGTCTTTGGGACGGGCGACCGTGGTCAGGTGCGGAGGCCCCGGGGGGTGGTGAAGCGCTGGAAGAGGCCGAGCAGGGCATCGAGGACGAGGCCGAGCAGGATCGTGAAGACCACCCCGACCCACACTGCGTCGGATGCTCCGTCGAAGCCGTTGCGCGTGAGACCGGCCTTGACGAAGTTGCCCAGGCCGTTGCCTCCGACCAGCGGTGCGATGGCGGCGATGCTCACGGTCAGCAGAGTCGCCACCCGGATCCCCGTCATGATCACCGGCCACGCCAGGGGTAGCCGTACCTTGACGAGCTGCTGCCGTGCGTTGAGCCCCATCCCCTTCGCCGACTCGACCACCGCGGGGCTGACAGAGTCCAGGCCCGTCACCGTGTTGCGGATGATCGGTAGCAACGCGTAAAGGAACAGAGCGCACATCGCGGGGAGATTGCCGGTGCCGGTGATCGGCACGAAGAGCGCGAAGAAGGCCAACGAGGGGATCGTCAGAAAGACCGCTGCCGTGGACAGGACCAACGGGCGCGCAACCGGGTTGCGCTGGATCGCCACCCCCACGGAAACCGCGAAGACACTGGCGAGGGCGACCACGATGAGGGTCATGCGCGCGTGGGTCAGGGTCTCCTCGATGATCCCCTCTTGATTGTCTTGGACGAATGAGAACCAGTCTGCGAGCGCTTCCACCGGGACCTTTCGGGTTGAGGTAGTCGGTCACATTACGGGAGCCGGCAGCCGGTCGTGACTCACACGGCCGAACCCGCCCGGGAAGAACGTCCTCGCGAAGGTGGGACGTCGTCGCGCAAAGTCGGGGTGCGCGCCGCTCAGTCCTCGTTCGACGCGCCGACGAGCACCTCGACGGGCTCCTCGGTGGGCTCCTGGGCCGGAAGGTCAGCGGTGTAGGCGCAGGCGTCGACCGGGTTCTCGATCGCCTCGGGCTTCTCTGCCTTGCGCTTGGCCTTCTTCTTCGGCGGGTTCAGCGCCTTATCGACGACGTCGCGCACGTAGTCGTAGTCGGGATCACCGGAGAAGAACTTCTCCGAGGCTCGGAAGACCACCGAGCGGATCTTGGCGCCCTGCACCTTGAGGAGCAGCTGCACCAGGGGCGAGGCCAGCTCACGCGGCACGTCGGTGGACAGGATGTCCTTGCTGGCCGCCGCGAGATCGGTGTACTTGCGCACCAGGGTCAGCGGGTCGGCCGACTCGATGAGCGCGTCGACCGCGCACCGCTGTCGGTCCATCCGCGCGTAGTCGTCGGAGCCGTAGCGTCCGCGCGCGAACCAGAGGGCCTCGAAGCCGTCCAGCTCCTGGTCGGGACCCGGCTGGAGGTAGCCGGTGGGCGGGATGCCGAGGTCGGTGTTGCCGTTGATCGCGACCGGCTCGTTGATGTTGACGGTGATCCCACCGATCGCGTCGACGATCGTCTTGAACCCCTCGAGGTTGACCAGGACGTAGTAGTCGACCGTGATGCCGAGGCTTCCGGAGACCGCGAGCTTGACGGCGTCGGCACCCTCGTTGTCGCTCTCGCCGAGCACGCCCGGGTGCAGCAGTGGCACCTGCCCGTAGACGGCGTTGAGCATGTCGAACCCGGCATCGCCCTGGTTGGTGCGGAAGCCGTCGGGGTAGATCTCGTGAAGTGCGCTGTCGTCGGGGAACTGGGCGTACATCATGTTGCGCGGCAGGCTGAACATCGTCGTCGTGCCGGACGCGGTGTCCATGCTGACCAGGATCACCGTGTCGGTGCGGACTCCTGTGCGGCCCTCGCCCCCGTCGCCACCGAGGAGCAGGACGTTGACGCGCTCCTGCCCGGCCCAAGGGTCCTCCTCGGTGACGTCCTGCGGCGTCGTGGCGCTCAGGACGTCGTCGGGCAGCACGGTCTCGACCAGGTCGGCCTGCACCAGGGCGTACTGCGCGGCCTTGACGATCGGGGCGGCTCCGACGAGCAGCACGAGCACGACGGTGAGGTAGCCCGCTCCGGTGTGCCAGCGCGGTCGGGCCCGGGGGCGCACGAGCCGGTAGGAGGTGAGCACGACGAAGGCCCACGTGAGCAGGGAGGCCGCCAGCAGCACGGCCATCACCTTCAGCGCCGCGGTGTCGAAGGCGAGGTCGGACAGCTTCGTGCGGAGGTCACGACCGAAGTACCAGACCACCAGGCCGAGGACGCCGGCCCAGAGCGCCAGGATCAGCAGCCCGAGCCAGCGTCGTCCGGCGTAGAGGTAGCCCGACCCGGGCACCATCGCCGCGAGCACGGTCATCGCGATGGTTCCGGGCAGCCCACTCGCACGTCGTCGGGTGCGGCGGGCTCGCGAACCTCCGGTCACTCCGCGCGATCGCAGCCGCGGGAACCTCGACGAACGAGCGGCCCGACGGTGCCCGACCGGGCGCGCCGACGCAGCGTCGTAGCCCGGGGGGAGATGGTGGGACATGGGTCCTCGTCGTGAGCGCAGCCAGGAGATCCGACGGTCTGCGGATCTGTCCCGAGAATAGCAACGGCCCGGGGCCGAAGAGGTGATCTTCGGGGCCCCGGGCCGTCGCATTGCTCCCCCGGCTGGACTCGAACCAGCGACATCCTGATTAACAGTCAAGCGCTCTGCCAACTGAGCTACAGGGGATCGTGCGGGGCATACGTTAGCAAGGGTCGACCTCCGGCCGAAATCCGGATGCCCTCACTCGCATCCGGACCACTTCTAGGCGAGTCCGAGCTCCTCCCGCGCGGCTGCGAGAGCCTGCGCGGCAGCCAGTCGGACACGCGTGTCGTGAGGGTCGATGCCCTCGTCGTACTCGTGGATCCAGACGATCTTCGAGCGGTCGGCGACCGCCCCCGGGGCGCGACGAGCGATGACCCG
Source organism: Nocardioides sp. (assembly GCF_034670285.1). Lineage (GTDB taxonomy): Bacteria > Actinomycetota > Actinomycetes > Propionibacteriales > Nocardioidaceae > Nocardioides. Next base: position 3,549 of record NZ_JAXMNS010000202.1, read on the forward strand.
CACGCCGAGGCGACCTTCGAGCGCGACGTGGCGCTGGAGGACGACGCTGGCCGTGACGCGCTCGCGCACGAGCTGGAGGAACCGCGCCGGCTCCTCGAGGACGAGGTGGTGCTCGGGTCGTGGCTCACCCCAGCTGCCGACCTCGCTGACGTGCAGCGTCGCGGTGTCGGAGTCCCAGTCGGCCGCCTCGACGTCCTCCCACGCGATCCGGGTGCCGCCGGGCAGGTAGAGCGCCTCGCGGGTGCCGCCGACCACGGTCTCGCCGTCGCTCGACGACGCCCAGGCGAGCAGTCGCTCTCCCCGCGGCACCTCGAGATCGGGACGACTCCCCCGCCGGAGCCCGAGCCGAGCCGGCCGCTTCACGTCGTACCCGCGATGTGGTCGCGCAGGGTGCGGCGGTGCTGCTCGAGGGCCGCGAGCTCGCCGAACATGCGGTTGTAGTCGGCCGCCTGGTCGACCGGATTGGTGCGCTGCAGCTTGGACTTGAGGTCGGCGATGCGGCGCTGGGCCGTCAGCTCGAGGAGCTTGAAGACGTAGCTGCCGACGTAGGCGGCGTCGGGCGCCTTCATCAACGGCTCGACCGCCAGTGCGGTGATCGCCGAGGACACCGCCGGGTCGGTCGCGGCGTCGCGCAGACGCCCGGCCCAGCCGTCGTCGTCGGCGCCCGCGACCGTGCCGCCGGCGGCGGCGACCAGCTCCCACACGCCGCGGAAGACGGGGTGGGTGAAGTCGTTGGCCCCGATGTCGGCGGTCGTGCGACCGATCGCCATCGGCGCCTGGATGACGAGCTTGAGCGTCTCGCGCTCGATGGAGAACCTGGGGTCACGCAGGTCGGGGACGTTGCTGCGTGGCCGCGTCTCGGGCTGCGGCGCAGGCGAGCCCTTGGACTGCGCGCCACCGCTCGGGCGCCCGGCAGCCCGGCGTACCTCAGCCTGGACGTCGACCGGGTCCATGCCGGTGAGGGCGGCGATGTCGCGGGCGTAGGAGGAGTTGACGACCGACGCGTCACGACTGCTGGTCACCAGCTTGGCCGCCTCGCGCACCGCGGCCACCCTGCCGTCGGCCCGGTCGAGGTCGAACTGGGAGACGACGTTGCTGAGCACGAAGCGGTAGAGCGGCACGCGCCGGGCCACCAGGTCGCGCACGGCGGCGTCGCCCTTCTTGATGCGCACGTCGCAGGGGTCGAGTCCGTCCGGCTCGATCGCGACGTAGGTCTGGGCCACGAAGCGTTGGTCGCCCTGGAACGTCTTCAGCGCGGCGTTCTGACCCGCGGCATCGCCGTCGAAGGTGAAGATGACCTCGCCGCGGAACTCCTCGTGGTCGTGCAGGAACCGGCGCAGCACGCGCGTGTGATCCTCGCCGAACGCCGTGCCGCAGGAGGCCACCGCGGTGGTCACGCCGGCGAGGTGGCAAGCCATCACGTCGGTGTAGCCCTCGACCACGACGGCCTGCGACTGGCGGGCGATGTCCTTGCGCGCGAGGTCGATGCCGTAGAGCACCTGGCTCTTCTTGTAGAGCGTGGTCTCGGGGGTGTTGAGGTACTTCGCCTCGATCTTGTCGTCGTCGAGGATCCGTCGGGCGCCGAAACCGATGGTCGCGCCACTGGGGTCACGGATCGGCCAGAGCAGTCGGCCGCGGAACCAGTCGTAGGCCGACCGACCGACCTTCACGACGCCGGCGGCCACCGCCTCGTCCTGGTTGAACCCGCGTCCTCGCAGATGGCGCAGCAGGGCCTCGCCGTCGCGCGGCGCCCAGCCCATGCCGAACATCTCGGCAGCGGGGCGGTCGAAGCCACGCTCGGCGAGGAAGGTGCGTCCGGGGCCGGCGTCCGGGCCGGCCAGCTGCTCGGCGTAGAACTCCTGAGCAGCACGGTTGACCTCGACCAGGCGCTGGCGGGGCGGGCCCTTGGGGCGGTCGTCGCGGTCGTCGCCCTCCTCGCGGCGCAGCACCACCCCGGTCTTGTCGGCAAGCCGCTCGATGGCCTCGGTGAAGGAGAGCCCGTCGATCTTCATCAGGAAGGAGATGACGTCGCCGCCCTCCTGACAGCCGAAGCAGTTGCCGGTGAGGATGTTGTCCTCGAGGGTGAACGCGTGTCCGTCGGCGACCTCCGCGCAGAAGACCTCCTCGACCCGGTCGGTCTCCTCGACCGACTCGACGACCCACCCGCGCCGTGAGAACTTCTTGTCGGCCGACACGAACCGTTCACGATGGGAGTCGAGGAGGAAGAACTCCTCGGTCAGGTCCTCGCCGATGAGGTGCACGCGGCGCAGGTCGGAGGGCTCCCTGCCGGTGAAGCCGACGCGGGACTGGGTCGTGATCCCGTAGGTGCCGATGCCGAGACGCGTGCACACGTCGCGGACGAACTCGAGCGCCTGCTTGTCGGCTGAGTTGAGGATCACCGTGCCGTCGGCCGCGACGCAGCCGTCGGCCGCGAAGTATCCCGCGAGCCACCCGTAGAGGTAGGACACGGACTCCCCGAACGGCGGTAGCTCCTTGAAGAACCTGGGCAGGTGGTGCACCAACACGTTGCCCTCGGTCACGGAGGTCTGACTGTGGGGGAACCACTTGAGCATGGTCATGTCCTTGGGCGGACAGAACTTGGCCATGGACCCCGTCCCGGAGCGGGTTCCGTCGCCATAGGTGAAGCCGTGGGCGATCCCGAAGGGCGACGGCGTAGTGCGCCAGATCCGAGATCGCGGGAACTTCTGCACCATCCGGTCGCCGGGCTTGAGGTCGGTGGTGAGGGCCTCGCGCTCCTTGTCCTGCTTCTTGCCGGCGCGGACAAACCAACGGTGACCGTCGGTGGCGTAGAGCTCCTTGCGCTGGCGGTTGCGGGTCAGGACGATCCGCAACAGCGGCTGGATGCCGTAGGAGTGGAACGGCGCCTCGACCCACCGGTTGTGGCGGTCGAGGATCCGGTGCGTGCCTCCGGCGAGCTCCGAGATAGGACGGGACCCCTCGTAGGTCAGCACCTTGGTCTCGCCCGCGAGGCAGTGAAAGAAGTTTCTGCTCGGGTTGACGTTGAAGCTCGGCGACTTCTCGTCGTGGAAGGGGCACAAGCC
>NZ_JAXMNS010000203.1:0-6568 GCF_034670285.1 Nocardioides sp.
CGGTCCATCAACGACTACGGCACCGTCATGCCCACCGTCCTGATGGCCGCCCCCGGCACCCTCGACACCACCTTCACCGATCCCAACCTCAACAGCCCCGCCTACGGAGTCGCGGTCCTCGCCGGCGGGAAGATCCTCGCCACCGGGAACTTCACCGCCGCCGGCTCTGACAACACCCCGCACGGACGCATCGCCCGCTTCAATCCCGACGGCACCCCCGACCCTGACTTCGGCGACCCCAACCTCAAGAGCGCGAACGCCTACGCCTCTGCCCAGCGGGTGGCGATCCAGGACGACGGCGGGATCCTCGTCACCGGGGACTTCATCACCGCCGGGGCCGGCGACGACGCCTACCGGTTCCTGGCCCGGCTCGGTCCCGACGGAGGCGTGGACTACTCGTTCAGGAACCCCGACATCGACGGTGGGGACGGCGGCCCCACCGTCGGCACCGGCAGAGGAGTCGCCGTCCAGGCCGACGGAAAAGTGGTGGTCGCCGGCTACTTCGCCGCCGTCGGTCCGGAGAGCAACCCGACCCCGGGGAGCAGCGAGCGCACCCCCTACGGCAACCTCGCCCGCTTCAATGCCGACGGCACCCTCGACACGACCTTCATCAATCCCCACCTCGACCAATTCGCCCACGCGGTGGTGATCCAGCCCGACGGGAAGATCCTCGTGGCCGGCTCCTTCACCCACGTCGGAGCCGCCGCCATCCCCTGTCAGGGGCTTGCCCGCTTCAACCCCGACGGCACTCCCGACCCCACGTTCGAGGACCCGCAGCTCGGCAACAACATCAGCGGCGCCGGGAGCTGTCGGGCCCTGGCGCTCCAGGATGACGGAAAGATCCTCGTCACCGGCAACTTCACCACCGCCGGCGCTGACAACCGTCCCTACCGATGGCTGGCCCGCATCAACTCCGACGGCACGCCCGACCCGACGTTCGAGAACCCCGACCTCGACGACGGCGGCGAGGGTGGTGCCACCGGCTGGGGGGTGGCGGTGCAGAGCGACGGAAGGATCCTTGTCGTCGGCGGTTTCGACACCGCCGCCGGACAACCCCGGAACGGACTGGCTCGCTACCACAGCAACGGCAGCCTCGACGGCGGCTTCGCCAACCCCAACCTCACGGCTGCGGGTGCCGTCGCCGTCCAGGCAGACGGCCAGATCCTCGTCTGCGGCAACTTCACCACGGCCGGCACGGGCAACACTCCCTACCGACACCTGGCACGGTTCCACGGCTGATCGGCGGGCCACGCAGAACCCTCAGCCCCCCGCGTGACTCCGCGTGACTCCGTCGGAGCGCCGCACCCTGCTCGCGGAAGGGATGAGCCGGCGGCTGTCGGGCCGACCGGGCTCGGCGGCTAGCCTGCGCGCATGGGCAGCGACGAGGACGACCACACGCTCTTCACCCTCGCCGACCCGGAGCCCGCGCCGCCCGTCGAGCGGACCACGCTCGTGCGCCAGGGCAGTGCGGCGGCGGCCCTGCTCGCGCTGGCCGCGCTGACGGCGTACGTCCTGCCCGCGACGCTCGGGAGCGACGACCCGAGCGCGGCACCGAGTCTGTTGGCCCTCGGCGTGATCGTCCTGGTGCCGCTCACGCTGGCCCTGACCGGCCTCGTCCTGGTGGTTGCGGTGGCGACGGCGCTCGTGCAGGCCCGGGTGTCGGCGTCGGCCTGACCTGCCGCGCGTGACCTCGGGTCAGCAGGATCGTTGAGTCCGCACACGCGCTGACGTCCGGGCGACAGCGGTCCTCCCCGAAGATCGAGGTCGAGCATGACTCCCCCTGAGCACCCGTCCACCACGGCCGCGCCGTCGCAGCACTCACGTCGCGTCCTCCTGGGCGGAGCTGCCTGGACCGCACCGGCGATCGTGCTGGCGACTGCCGCGCCCGCCTCCGCCACCCTCAGCGGTGCGCCCCGGATCACGGTGGTCTCCACCCGCGGAGACATCAGCCCCGGCATCGGCTCGGTGCTCGTCAGCCTGGAGCCGGACCCGGACGGCGCCCAGACCGCCGTTGCCCTGTATGACGACCTGGGTGCCCGCACGACCGGCTTCGCTCGCGAGGGAGCGTCGGGATCGGCGGGCCTCTACCGGCTGACCTTCTCCACCACGACCGCTCCGGTGCCGGCGGCGATCGAGGTGACCATCAACGTCGCGCCCTTCGGCAGCGCGACCACCACGGTGACCATGGCCGCTCCGGGCACCCTTGACACCACCTTCGCCGATGCCGACCTCAGCGCCAGCGGCCAGGCGATCGTCGTGCAGCCCGACGGCAAGATCCTCGTCGCCGGCAACTTCACCCAGTACGCCGGAAACCAGCAGCAGCGCCTGGTCCGGTTCAACGCAGACGGCTCGCGTGACACCACCCTGCCGAACCCGTGGATCAACCAGGCGGTCTACGCCCTCGCGCTCCAGGCCGACGGCAAGATCCTGGTGACCGGCAACTTCCAGAAGGTCGGACCACCCACGGCCGTGGACCGCACGTTCCTGGCCCGGTTGAACTCAGACGGCACCCTGGACACGACCTTCGCAGACCCCCTCCTCAACCAGCTCGGGTACGGCGTCGCCGTGCAGCCCGACGGCAAGGTCCTCGTCGCGGGCTACTTCACCAGCGCGGGCGGCAGCGTCCGCAACTACCTCGCCCGCTTCGACGCCGACGGCACTCTGGACACCAGCTTCCAGGACCCCGCCCTGGACGCCTTCGCCTTCACGGTCGCGCTCCAGCCGGACGGGAAGGTCCTCGTCGCCGGCGACTTCACCACGGTCGGCGGGGTGACGCGCAACAGGCTGGCGCGCATCAACACGGACGGCTCGCTGGACACCGGCTTCGCCGACCCGGGGCTCAACGGGCGCGTGGTCGGCCTCGCACTGCAGGACGACGGCAAGATCGTCGCCAGCGGCGAGTTCACCGAGGTCGGTGGCGTCTCACGCCCCTACGTCGCCCGGTTCGACACCAACGGCACCGTCGACCCCACCTTCGCGGATCCGGCGCTCGACGCCCCCGCACGCCGTGTCCTGGTGCAACCCGACGGCAAGGTCCTTGTCTCGGGCGAGTTCACTACCGTCGGCGCCACGACGCGCAGGCGCTTGGCCCGGCTGACCAGCAACGGCGCGCTCGACACCGCGTTCGCCGACCCGACCCTCGCCGGGATCGACCCGACGGTCCGCGGCATCGGCATCGCCCGGCAGAGCGACGGCAAGGTGCTCGTGACCGGCAACTTCACCACCGCCGGCTCCGGCGCCACCACGCACCGGAGCGTGGCCCGCTTCCACGGCTCACCGTGACCCGATGGGGTGACCGGCCCTGGGTCACAATGGATCCATGGCCGACCTGCCCCGCAAAGCTGCCGCTCGTACGGCGCGCCTGGCTGCGCTGCCGCTGGGCTACGCAGGTCGCAAGACCGTCGGCTTCGGCAAGCGTCTGGGTGGGGCCCCGGCCGAGGCCGTGATGAACGACCTCCAGCAGCGCACCGCCGAGCAGCTCTTCCGTACCCTCGGTGAGCTCAAGGGCGGGGCGATGAAGTTCGGCCAGCTGCTCTCGGTCTTCGAGGCCGCGCTGCCCGAGGACGTGGCTGCGCCGTACCGCGACCACCTGACCCGTCTCCAGGACGCTGCTCCCCCGATGCCGACCTCGACGGTGCGCGAGATCCTCGCCCGCGAGCTCGGCGCCGACTGGAAGGAGCAGCTGGTCTGGCTGGACGGCGGCCCGACCGCGGCCGCGTCGATCGGTCAGGTCCACAAGGGTCGCTGGCACGACGGCCGCGAGGTCGCCGTGAAGGTGCAGTACCCCGGCGCCGGCGAGGCGCTGATGTCCGACATCAAGCAGCTCTCCCGCCTCGCGCGCACCATCGGTCCGGTCTTCCCCGGGCTCGACATCAAGCCGCTGGTCGAGGAGGTGCGCGCCCGCGCCGCCGACGAGCTCGACTACACCCTCGAGGCCGAGGCCCAGAGCGTCTACGCGAAGGCCTTCGCCAACGACCCGGAGATCGTCGTGCCCGGCGTGGTCGCGGTCGGCAAGACCGTGCTGATCACCGAGTGGCTCGAGAGCGACTCCTCGCTCGCCCGCATCATCAAGGAGGGCACCGTCGAGGAGCGCAACCACTACGGCGAGCTGCTCGTGCGCTTCATGTTCGCCGGCCCCAGCCGCACCGGCATGCTCCACGCCGACCCGCACCCCGGCAACTTCCGCATCATCCCCAACGACGACGGCACCCCGGGTCGCCTGGGCGTGCTCGACTACGGAGCCGTCGCGCGCCTCGAGGAGGGCAACCTCCCCCGCGCGATGGGAACCCTGATCCGACTGGCTGCGCTCGGCGACGCCGAGGCCTTGATGGACGGGCTGCGTCAGGAGGGCTTCATCAAGGACAAGATCAGTCTCGACCCGCAGCAGCTCATCGAGTACCTCGCGCCGTTCGCCGAGCCGACCAAGGTCGAGCGCTTCCAGTTCACCCGGGCCTGGATGCGCGAGCAGTTCGCGCGCATCAACAACCCGCGCGACCCCGCCTTCACGATCGCCATCAAGATCAACCTGCCGGCGTCCTACATGCTCATCCACCGCACGTGGATCGGCGGGATCGGCGTGCTGAGCCAGCTCGAGGCCGAGGCGCCGTTCAACGCGATCCTCACCGAGTTCCTCCCCGGGTTCGCCGACGCCGGCTGACCGCTGTCGGTCAGCGATCCAGGCGTTCGAGCATCGCCGCCAGCACATCGGGCCCCTGCGCGGTGTCGAAGATGTTCTGCGCGTGCGCGCTGCCCCCGACGACCAGCACCTGGTTGTCGTCACCCGGTGAGACCTCGGCGAGCTGATTCGGGAGGTCGGAGCCGGGTTCGCCCTCGCTGGCGATGAAGAGCTTGGGCTGGTCGCCGAGGCCCTCGACGACGGTGTTGGGCGAGAGCAGCACCAGCTGATCGGCGAGGTCGGGTTCCTCGGCGGAGAGCCGCAGGATGGCGTCGGCGCCAGCGCTGCCACCCACCAGCGCGACCTTCTCGATGCCGTCGTCCTGCAGCGACGTGACCGCGGCAGCGATGCCCTCGGTGCTGATGTCCTCGACCGCCACGACCGTCGCGCCCTGCTCGGCGATGGCCTCGGCCTGCTCGGTCCAGGACGCGGCGTCGAACGCAGCACCGTGGGCGAGGACGACGCCGTAGTCCCCGTTGCCCCAGGTGAGTGCTTTGCCACCGCCGCCGTCACCGGTGATGGGCGTTGACGGTGTGCCGTCGTCGCTGCACCCGGTCAGCAGGAACAGGGTGGTCAGGATCAGGACGACGTGGCGGCGCATGTCCTCGACCGTACGAGGAGCCCCTGAGGCCGCCTCGGACCAGTAGTCAGAGACGAAGGTGCATCACGTGTAGCCCGACCCGCCCGTGCAGGCGCGACTCGAAGGCCTCGGACACCGTGCCGATGATCTCGAAGCCGAGGCGCTGCCACAGCCGCACGGCGACGGTGTTGGTCTCCACGACGGCATTGAACTGGATGGCGGCGAAGCCGGCGTCGCGGTGCCACTGCACGACGTACTCGCCCAGGGTGCGACCGACGCCACGACCTCGCCCGGCGGGCGCGACCATGAACGACGCCGTCCCGACGTGGGCCCCGCGGCCGGGACGGTTGGGCCCCATCGTGGCGCTGCCGAGGATCAGACCGTCGTCCTCGAGGACGACGGTCTGGCCAGGCGGCCGCATGGTCCACAGGTCGCGGGCCTGCTCGCTGGTGAGGTCGAGCGGGTAGGCGTAGGTCTCCCCGGCAGCCACGATGTCGGCGAAGAACGGCCACACCTGCGGCCAGTCGTCGGGCGTCATCGGACGGATCACACGTTCGCTCACCCGACACTGCCGTCGATGGACTGACGGATCAGGTCGGCATGGCCGTTGTGCTGGGCGTACTCCTCGATCAGGTGCACCAGGATCCAGCGCAGGCTCAGGCCCTCGCCGGAGTGCGGGTGTCGACGCCGCGCGATGACGTCGAGACTGTCCGCCCCTGCGATCAGGGAGTCGGAGCGAGCCACGAAGGAGTCGAAGAGGGCGCGCAGCTCGTTCGGGGTCTGCTCGGTGGCGCTGTGCCAGTCCCAGTCGCCGTCGGCGTCCCAGTCGACGTCGTCGAAGGGCGCCTGCGGCTCCAGCCCCGCGAGGTTGACCCCGATCCACCAGTCCTCGACGTAGGCGAGGTGCTTGAGCATCCCGCCGAGCGTCAGGTCGGACGGCGCCAGGGTCGCGGCGAGCTGCGCGGCATCCAGGCCCTCGGTCTTGCGGCGGAGGAGGTCGCGGTGGGAGTCGAGGAAGGCGAGCAGCGTCGTGCGCTCGTCGGCTGCGTACGGCGTGGCGTGGGCGCTCACGAGGTCGCAACCGGCGCGCAGTCGTGGCCGCACCCGGACGGCGGTCCGGGACCGTCGCTGTGCGCGGCCGGGCGGTGCAGCACCGCGCCGGTCGGCGTGACGACGACGTCCTCGCCGTCGAGCGCCGCCTCGCCGTCGACCAGCAGCGTGTAGCCGCGCTGCGCGAGCGGAGGGAACAGCACCGTGACCAGCTCGTTGGCCCCGACGATGGCGACCGAGCCGCGACCGGGGCCGCTGACGAC
>NZ_JAXMNS010000204.1:0-6566 GCF_034670285.1 Nocardioides sp.
GTGGGCGGGTGCCTGGGGGTACGCGGGGCAGCCGGGGTAGCCGGGGGAGTCGGCCCGGTGGCGGCGGGGGTGGGCTTCGGCTTGGCGGGCACAGCCGCGTGACGCGGGGCGCGCCGGCTGCCGGGGCTGCGCGGCTTGACCGGCGGCTGGGTGGTGTCGGGGCCCGGCGGACCTGGCGGGCCCGATGGGCTCGCAGGGTCCTCGGGGGTCGGCGTCGTCCTGCCGAGCGCATCCATCACCTCGCGGCTGGCCGTGACCGAGTCGGTCGACCGCTCGGGCGGCGGGAACGCGCGCAGGGCCGCATGCTTCGGACGTCGTACGCCCTCCGTCGGCGGGGTGAGGCCGGGCTCCGGTGCTGGATCGCGGACCGGCAGCGGGATCGGCTCGGCGAGCGGAGGCTCGACGGGCGCAGGCCCGTCGCGTCGGGCGCGGGCCTCGTCGAGGCGCGACACCGTCGCGGAGTCCGGGTCCGGGGGTCCCTGGTGCCGCTGCCAGCGGTCGATCAAGGCGGCAGCACGGTCCTCGGCCTCGGTGTCGACCCCCTCCAGGTCGTCCGGCTCCCCTTTGGTCACCTCTGCAATCTACGCCGAGGAAAGGGGCCGTGTCTGGCGGTCCACGACAGCGGAACGGGTGGACCAGTCCTGGCATAGTGCCGGACACGCCGCCGACGAGCACGAGGACGTGACACCACGATGACCCCCTGGCCCACCCCCACCGACCCAGCCCAGGCGGCAACGCGATGAGGGCCCTGGTCTGCGAGCGCGGCGCACTCGACGTCCGCGAGCTGCCGGCCCCGACCCCGGGCAAGGGCCAGGTCGTGCTCGACGTGGTCGCCTGCGGCATCTGCGGCTCCGACCTGCACGCCCGCCATCACTGCGACGAGATGGCCGATGCCGCAGCGACCGCCGGCTACGACGACTTCATGCGCTCCGACCAGGCCGTCGTGATGGGCCACGAGTTCTCCGGCATCGTCACCGCTGCGGGTCGCGGCGCCCGCACCCGCGAGGGCACCCCCGTCGTGGCCATGCCGATCGTGCGCGGACTCGACCGCGCCGACGGCGTCCACCTGACGGGCCTCACCACCCGGGCCCCGGGCGGCTACGCCGAGCAGGTGCTGGTGCAGGATGCCCTGACCTTCGCGATCCCCAACGGACTCTCCCCGGTGACGGCTGCCCTGACCGAGCCGATGGCTGTCGCCCTGCACGCCGTACGACGTGGCGAGGTCGCCAAGGGCCAGGTCGCGATCGTCATCGGGTGCGGTCCGATCGGGCTCGGCGTGATCGCGATGCTCAAGGCCCAGGGCGTACGACGCGTGGTCGCCAGCGACTTCTCCGCCGGACGGCGCGCGTTGGCCGAGCGGTTGGGGGCCGACGTGGTCGTCGACCCGGCCGAGCAGTCGCCGTACGAGGTCTTCGACGAGAAGTTCCTCGACGCGCCGGGTCTGCTCGAGCTGGCCGTCGGAACCATGGAGAAGCTGCGCGCCGTGCCGTTCCTCCCGTGGCACCAGGTCTTCCGCGCGGCCGAGGCCGTCGGCGCAGGACCGAAGGGGCCGGTCGTGTTCGAGTGCGTCGGGGTGCCCGGGATCCTCGACGGCATCATCGCCGCGGCGCCCGTCTACGCCCGCGTGGTCGTGGTGGGCGTGTGCATGGGCGAGGACCGCATCAGGCCGTCGATCGCCATCAACAAGGAGGTCGACCTGCGCTTCGTGCTCGGCTACACGCCGGCCGAGTTCCGCGAGTCGCTGCACCTGCTGGCCGAGGGCACCGTCGACCCGACGCCACTGATCACCGGGACCGTCGACCTCGACGGGGTGGCCGGGGCGTTCGACGACCTCGGCGATCCCGAGACGCACGCCAAGATCCTGGTGCAACCGCTTGGATGAGGGCATGACTGATCCTGCCGCTCCCTCGGCCGAGGTGCCGATCCTCGTCGGCGTCGCCCAATGGTCCGAGCGTCTCGGGGAGACCTCCTACGAAGGGCTGTCCCCGGTCGACCTGGCAGCCCGCGTGGCCGGCCTGGCGATCGACGACACGGGCGCCGAGACCGGGGTGACGGCCCTGCTCGACCTGCTCGCCTGCACGCGGCAATTCGACGAGTCGTTCCCGGGGATGCCGGCGCCGCTGGGTCGCTCCGACAGCTTTCCGAGGTCGGTCGCGGGCCGGCTCGGGCTCGACCCCGCGCGCGTGATCTACGAGGTGTCGGGTGGCCAGTCGCCGCAGCACCTCGTCACCGAGGTGTGCGGCGAGCTCGCGGCGGGGCGGTCGCGGATGGCGCTGGTCGCGGGGGCCGAGGCGATCTCGACGGTCCTCGACCTCGCGCGCCGCGACGACAAGCCCGACCTCACCGAGCACGTCGACCGCGACAGCGACGCCGGAGCCGATCGCGGCGCCGGGCTGGAGGGCATCACGTCCCGCTACCAGGCCGGGCACGGGCTGATCGACGCCCCGACGCAGTACGCCTTGTTCGAGAACGCACGCCGCTCGAGGCTCGGGCTCTCGCGCGCCGAGCTGAACGACGAGATGGGGGCACTCTTCGCCCCCTTCACCGCGGTCGCGGCGGCCAACCCGCACGCCGCGGTGCGGGTGGCCCGGTCGGCCGACGAGATCATGCGCGTCACCGAGAGCAACCGCCTGATCGTCGACCCCTACCCGAAGGCCGTGGTGTCGCGGGAGAAGGTCAACCAGGGCGCGGCGGTGGTGCTGACGACGGAGCGGATCGCCGTCGAGCTCGGCATCGAGCGCGACCGGTGGGTCTACCTGCGCGGGCACAGCGACCTCCGCGACCGCGAGCTGATGCGTCGTACCGACCTGAGTGTCGCGACGCCCGCGGTGACCGCCGCGGGTGCCGCGCTCGAGATGGCGGGGATCGGGCTCGCCGACGTGGCGACGTTCGACCTCTACTCCTGCTTCCCGGTGGCGGTCTCGATCGTCGCCGACGGGATCGGCCTTGCCCACGACGACCCGCGCGGGCTCACCGTGACCGGCGGGCTGCCGTACTTCGGTGGGCCCGGCAACTCCTACTCGCTGCACGCCATCGCCGAGACGGTCTCGCGCTGCCGGGCCGTGCCCGGGTCCTTCGGGCTGGTGGGCGCCAACGGCGGCACGCTGAGCAAGTACTCGGTGGGCGTCTACTCCACGGCCCCGGGCGCGTGGCAGGTCGGGCACGACGAGCGGCTGCAGGCCCGGCTCGACGACTACCCCGACCACCCGATCGCGATCGAGGCCGACGGCTGGGGCCACGTCGAGACCTGGACGGTGCGGTACGCCGGCGGCGAGCCGGTCGGCGCGATCGTGGTCGGGCTCCTCGACGACGGACGACGGTTCCTGGCCAACGAGGTCGCCGGCGACACCGGGCCGGACGGGCTGATCGCGATGCTCCTCGGCGAGAACGCCCACGGCACACGGGTCTTCGTGCGCTCCTTGCCGCAGGGCAACCGGGCGACGGTGAGCGAGGAGCGGATGGCCGAGCTGCTGCCGCCGGTGCCGGTGGGGTTCCGCGATGACTACGAGTTCGTCACGCTGCGTCGCGACGGCCACGTCCTCGAGATCACGATCAACCGACCCGAGGTGCGCAACGCGCTCACGCCCGACGCCAGCCAGGAGCTGTCCGACGTCCTCGACGCCTACCTCGCCGACCGTGACCTGTGGGTCGCGATCCTCACCGGCGCCCGGGGCGACGACGGCCGTGGCGCGTTCTGCGCCGGCAACGACCTGCTCCACACCGCCGCCGGCGGGGCGTTGTGGATGCCGAAGACCGGGTTCGGTGGCCTCACCTCACGCCGACACGTGCACAAGCCGATCATCGCCGCGCTCAACGGCCACGCCTTCGGCGGTGGTTTCGAACTGGCGTTGGCGTGTCACCTCGTCGTCGCAGAGGAGCAGGCGCAGGTCGACCTGACCGAGGTCAAGGTCGGGCTCGTCGCCGCGATGGGCGGACTCGTCCGCCTGCCGCGCGCGCTGCCCCCGCACGTGGCCAACGAGATGATCCTCACCGGACGTCGGATGGGTGCCGAGGAGGCGCAGCGCTGGGGCCTGGTCAACCGGGTCGTCCCCACCGGGAGCGCGCTCGACGCCGCCCGCGACCTCGCCGCCGAGCTGCTCGAGAGCTCACCCACGTCCGTGCGGATCTCGCTGCAGCTGATGGAGGAGGCCGCCGCCCACGCCGACCCGGTCGACGCCGCCACCGCCCCCACCGACGCCCTCGACAAGCTGCTCGTCGCCCGCGACACCAGCGAGGGCGTCACCGCCTTCGCGTTCAAGCAGAAGCCGCGCTGGCGCAACCTGTAGCCGGGGCGCACCGCCCTGGTCGTCGAGTAGCCGGGGAGCGAGCCCGCCACCTGGGTCGTCGAGTAGCCGGGGAGCGAGCCCGCCACCTGGGTCGTCGAGTAGCCGGGGAGCGAGCGCAGCGAGCCACCGGCGTATCGAGACGCTCGCCGCTCGACCCCACGCCTGCCATGATCGGCCGACCCGACGACGAGGAGACCTCATGTGGGTGCCCAACCTGGTGTTCGGACCGCACTTCCTCGTCCTCGTCCTGCTCGTCGTCGCGCTCACCGCGACCATGCAGGCACGTGGCCGCCGAGGTGACGCCCGCCAGGTCCTCGCCCCGCGAGCCGGCGCCGGGACCACGATCGTCTCGCTCCCGCGCGGGCGCCGCACGGCGTACATCGTCCTGACCGTGGCCGCCCTTGCCACCGGGTCGGTGACCAGCTACCTGTACTGGACCGCACCCGGGGGCGAGGACTCCTTCAGCCGAGACCACGCCATCCTCGGCATCCTCGTGGCGGTGGGGCTGGCGGCAGCGGCGGCGTCGCTGGTGCCGCCACGGTTGGCCTGGTGGCCAATCGTCGCGCTGCTGGTCCCGGCGAGCGCGGTCGGCCTGCTGGTCCTCGTCCTCCTCCTGATCCCGGTCGTGGCGCCGGCCGTGCTCTTCGTCCTGCTCGTCTCTGTGGTCGGTGAGCAGATCCGGACCCGCACCCGGCCCTGCCATGATCGAGCGCACCCGACGACGAGGAGTCCTCATGCCCACTGAGACCGACGAGCAGGACGCCGTCCTGGTGGAGCGCCGTGACGGCGTCCAGGTCATCACCATCAATCGCCCGCACGCCAAGAACGCGCTCAACGGCGCCGTCGCCCGCGGCATCGCCGCGGCCGTCGACGAGCTGGACGCCGACGACGACCTGCGGGTGGGGGTCCTCACCGGCGCGGGTGGGACCTTCTCGGCGGGGATGGACCTCAAGGCGTTCCTCACCGGAGACCTGCCTCTCGTCGGCGACCGCGGTCTCGGTGGCATCACCCAGCAACCGCCGCGCAAGCCACTGATCGGCGCCGTCGAGGGCTGGGCCGTGGCCGGCGGCTTCGAGCTGCTGCTGGCCTGCGACCTCGTCGTCGCCTCCGAGACCTCAAGGCTCGGCGTCCCCGAGGTCAAGCGCGCCCTGGTCGCCGGTGGTGGCGCCGCAATGCTGCTGACCCGTCGCATCCCGCAGACGATCGCCCTCGAGCTGCTGCTCACCGGCGACCCCATCACCGCGCAGCGCGCCGCCGACCTCGGCCTCGTCAACCGGCTGACCCCCGAGGGTGGTGCGCTCGACGGTGCCCTCGAGCTGGCCGCGACGATCGCCGCCAACGGTCCGCTCGCGGTCGCGATCACCAAGCAGATCGCGCGCGCGTCGTTCGACTGGACCCTCGAGGAGGGCTGGGACAAGCAGTCCGAGCTGATGGCGCCGGTGTTCGTCTCCGAGGACGCCCAGGAGGGCGCCACCGCCGTCGCCGAGAAGCGGCCCCCGGTCTGGAAGGGCCGCTAGGCCCGAGCGATCTCCACGGAGGCTGAGCAGCGAGCGCCAGCGAGCGTCGACGAAGCCCGGTGACGTGCGCACGGTCTGTGCCCGGCTCGCGGGGCTTCGTCGACGTCCTCGCCCAGGGGATCGGACTGCTCAGCCTCCGAGGGCCGCCGCGGCTGCGGCGAGCTCGGTGATCCGGCCCCAGTCGCCGGCCGCGATCGCGTCGGCCGGGGTCAGCCAGGAGCCGCCGACGCAGCCGACGTTGGGCAGTGCGAGGTACGACGGCGCGCTCGCGGCCGTGATGCCGCCCGTCGGGCAGAAGCGGGCGGCGGGCACCGGGGAGGCGATCGACTTCAGGTACGGCGCGCCACCGGCGGCCTCGGCGGGGAAGAACTTCATCTCGCTCACCCCGGCCTCGAGCACGGCCAGTGCCTCCGAGACCGAGGCCGTGCCGGGCAGGAACGGCACCCCGGTCGCGAGCATCGCGTCGAGCAGTCGCGGCGTCGAGCCGGGGGAGACGAGGAAGCGAGCGCCTGCCGCGACAGCCTCCTCCGCCTGGGACGGCGACACGATCGTGCCGGCGCCGAGCAGGATCTCGGGCACCTGCTCGGCGATCGCCCGGATCGCGTCGAGGGCGACCGGGGTGCGGAGCGTGAGCTCGATGGCCGGCAGGCCGCCGGCGACGAGGGCGCGCGCGACCGGCACGGCGTCCTCGACCCGGTCGAGCACGACGACCGGCATCACCGGCACGACGTCGAGAACGGACTCAGGCGTGGACAACGGGGGC
>NZ_JAXMNS010000205.1:0-6551 GCF_034670285.1 Nocardioides sp.
GTACTTCACCCACGGCATCGAGCTCGGCTACCTGCGCGCCGACCTCGACGCCCGGGCCAGTGCGCGGGCGGTCAACGGGATGATCCTGGGTGCGGTCATCCATGGGATCCGTCACCACGACGAGGAGTCGCAGGCCGAGCTGGCCGATGCGATCCAGCGGCTGATGTACGACGGCATCGCGGCCCGATGAGCACCGGAGAAATACTGGTCGTGGCGGGAACCCCGAGCGTCGGCTCGCGCGTCTCACGGGCATGAGGACCTCTCGGGACGCTGAGTTCAGCGAGTACGTCGCGGCGCGCTGGGCCCGCCTGGTGCGGGCTGCGGTGCTGCTGGGCTGCTCGCCGCACGAGGCGGAAGACGTGGCGCAGACGGCGTTGACGCGCTGCCTGGTGAAGTGGTCGAAGGTGGAGGGCGCCGATGACCGGGACGCCTACGTCTACCGCGTCCTGGTCAACACCTTCACCGACTCGCGTCGGCGTCGGTGGACCTCGGAGAGGCCGACCGGTGAGGTGCTCGAGCCGGTGGCCCGTGGGCGGGACGCCACCGACGAGGTGGATGCGCGGGATGCGATCGACCGCGCCCTGGCGAAGCTCGCCGACGACCAGCGCACCGCGGTGGTCCTGCGTTACTACCTCAACCAGACCGAGGCGCAGATGGCGCAGACGCTGCGGGTGGCGCCGGGCACGGTGAAGAGCCGCCTGTCACGGGCGTTGAAGGCGATGGCGATCGATCCGGGGTTGGCTGACCAGTCCTCCGGCACACCTGGCACGTCCGGAAGGGGGCTGCGATGAACGAGCAGGAGCTGATGACCGCCCTCGAGGGCCGGGCGAGCGAGGTGCACCCGGCCGGGCCGCCGACCGGCGCGATGATCGGGCGCGCCGCGGTGGCGCGCCAGCGGCGTACGGCGTTCTCGGTGGTCGCCGCAGCGGCGGCGGTGGCGGTCGTGGCGACCACCATCTCGCTCGTCGGGGTCGGCGGCGACCGATCGACGGCGCCACAGGTGGTCTCGCCGACCGGTGGGGGCGCCGGCTTCGCCGAGGCGCTGGCCCTGCTGCCTGCGGACACGTCGGATCTGTACTTCAACGACCAGGCTGCGGCAGCAGGCCGCCTGGGCCTCGAGGCATCCAGCGTCGCGGAGTACAACGCCGAGCTACTCGACTACGTGCTCGCCGACGACGGGGACGGGGCGCCCGACCCCGGCGGCCTCTTCGGGCCGACCACCGCCTACTTCGAGCGGATGGCCGAGCTGCCCTTCAACGAGTACGGCGTGCGGTGGTCGCTCGAGGGCACGTCGGGCGACGCCTTCACCTACTTCACCGTCTACAAGATGAAGCCCGACGTCGACCTGGACGCGATCGTCGACGACCTCGTCGCTGCGGGCCTCGAGGAGCAGGAGCTGCTCGGTCGGCGCCGCGCCTTCACCGAGTCCGTCACCTCGGTCGTCGGCCCGGACCAGACCATCGGCGACGGCTACCCGATCGAGTTCCTCGACGTCACGATCGATCCCGAGGCCGACCTGGTCATCCTGGGCAGGCTGAGCGAGCGCATCCTCCAGGTGCTTGACGGCGAGCTGGAGTCGGCGGCGACCGCCGGCACCTTCGACCTCCTCGTGGGGAGCATCGAGGACGTCGAGGTGGCCTCGCTGTCGACCGAGGCCCTGTGTGGTCGGAAGAGCATCGTGCCTGCGGGGCTCCGGAAGCCGGCGCAAGCAGGCCACCTGGTCCACGGCGACGACGCTGCCTTGGCTGCGCGACTGGTCTTCGCGGACGCCGACACCGCTGCTGCCGACCTCGAGGCGCGCACGGCCTACCTCGCAGGGGGTCCGATCGGCAAGGACGAGGAGCCGCTCGAGACCTATGGCACCTATGACCTCACCCGTGACGGGCGGGTCGTCGACGTCCGCCTGGGCGACATGGGCTCGAGGACTCTGAGGGATCTCACGTCGGACCCAGGCATCCTCAGCTGCTGACAGGTAGGGGGCCTCAATGTCTACCGCGTCTCCTCCGACGCGGACCTCGACGGGCTGGCCGACGACCTCCTCGATGCCGGTCTCGACGAGGGCGACCTCTTCGGGCGGCGGCACTTCTCGGCCAGCAGCCTGGTCGCGGTCGCCGACGGCCGTGGACTGATCGGCGACGGCTACCCCCTGGAGTTCGGCGAGGTCACTCTGGTCCCGGACGCCGGCCTGGTGGTCACCGGCTCCCGCGCCGAAGAGGTGCTGCGGGTCCTGGACGGCGATGCGCCCTCGCTCGCCGCCGGCGGCACCTTCGACGTCGTGGGAGCAGGCCTCGCGGAGATCGAGGTCGCCGGCCTGGTCGCGGGCGCGGACTGCGACCGTGGTGCGGGTGACCTGGAGAAGCCGGAGCAGTCGGGCTACTTCGTGCACGGCGACGACGACGCGCTGGTGGGAAGGCTTGCCTTCGAGGACGCCGAGACCGCTGCCGCCGACCTCGAGGCACGCACGGCGTACTTCGAGACCGGTCCGCTCGGCGAGGACGAGGCGCCGCTCGACAGCTACGGCACCTACGAGCTCGCTCAGGACGGACCGATCGTCAGCATCGCGCTGCACGACATGGACTCGCAGACGATGCGATCGCTCACGCTGGCCCCGGGCAGCTTCCTCGGCTGCTGAGGGCGCACCGCGTTCAGGCGGCGTAGTCGATCATGGTCGCGGGCCGGTAGAGCTCGACCACGATGCTGCGCGGACGTGGCGGTGAGGTCCGTGCGGGTCTGGGTGGTGCGGGCGCGTGGGATCGATGTCGGTGACCGGTGGGGGTCGTGGTCTCGACGGTGTGGGCCACGGCGTCGTCCTGGATCACCCGCTGCGACCACCCCTGGGCCTGCTTGGCGAGGTTGCACGCCACGCAGAGCCCCTGGGTGTTGGTCTCACTCGTCTCCCCGCCGTGGTGGTGGGGGTGGACGTGGTCGATGTGGCGGACCGGTGCGTCGCACCAGGGGGTGCGGCACAGGCCCTGATCGCGGAGGACCAGGAAGTCGGCGAGTCCGGCCGGTGCGAGTCGTTGCTTCGAGGTCATCGCGACGAGGCGGCCGCTGGGGTCGGCGTAGAGGCTGCGGATCCAGCTGACCGTCTCGGCCCGAAGGGCGCGGGCGATGACCTCGCGAGCGATCTGGGCCGGAATGGTGCAGCCGGGGAGGTCAGGCAGAGTGGCGGACTCGTGGCCGGCGCCGAGCAGGGACTCGTCGGAGATGACCAGGTCGACGGTGACCCCGACATCGGTGGCTCTGGCC
Organism: Nocardioides sp.; assembly: GCF_034670285.1. Taxonomy (GTDB): domain Bacteria; phylum Actinomycetota; class Actinomycetes; order Propionibacteriales; family Nocardioidaceae; genus Nocardioides. Next base: position 3,250 of record NZ_JAXMNS010000205.1, read on the forward strand.
TGGCCTGTCAGTCGCTCGACGAGGAGGTCGGCCATGAGCTGGCCCTTGGCGCGGCCGTCGCCCTGACTGATCAGCGACTCGGCTGCTCGGGTCAGTGACGCGAAGGCGGCCACGCCCTGGGTGACCGGCAGCAGGCCGCTCAGGTAGACCATCGTGTCCGGGGTCGGGCGGAGGCCCACTCTGCGCTCCGACTCGGCCTTCGCGTTGCGGCGGCACACGGCCGCGGGGTCGGCGGCCTCGACACGCTTGCGGACCTCGCCCGCCAGGGCACCGGTCCCGAGACCGTCGATCAGGTCGCTGCCACACACGTCCTCGTCGATGACGGCGCGATCCTCACGACCCAGGCAGCCGGACTCCTTGGCCACGACCTGGGCGCGGTACTCGTTGAGCCGGCCCTCGCGCAGTGCCTGGTGGGTGCAGCCCAGGTCGGTTGCGAGGTCCTTCGCCAGGCCGAGGAGCACCTGCCCTCGCGCGGGCGACTCCTGTCGGGCCAGCGCGATCTGCGAGGCGACGCCACGTCCCTGTCGCTCGGGCGCGACCCCGTGCCGGGCGTCACGCGACCGGACCGACGCGTCGAGGTCCACCGTCAGCTCGGCCTGCAACGCGCACGCCGCCGACTTCAACCGCTCCAGCTCAGCGATCAGGTCGACCCGCTCCCGATCGGTGACCACCTCGTCACCGGCCGGCCGTGTCGCGGCCAGGGCGTCGTCGCGGAAGCGGCGGACCTCCTGCGCCTCGAGCAAGCCGGTGGGAAACATGCAAGCATTGTATCGAACACATGTTCGAACCACAAGAGTTCTAGCCCCGGAGTGCTGCGTCCAGCAGTGGCAGGACCCGGTAGGGCACCTGGGTCGCCAGCGCCATCACGGTCGAGGCGCGCTGCACGCCGTCGATGGCCAGGACCGTGTCGATGACGCGCTGGAGGTCGGAGTTGGAGCGCGAGACGACGCGGCACCACAGGTCGCCGGTGCCGGTGATCGTGTAGGCCTCGAGCACCTCGGGAATCTCTGCGAGGCGCTCGGCCACCGACTCGTGACCGGCGGCCTGACTGATCTCCAGGGTCAGGAACGCCGTCACGCCGAAGCCGAGGGCGTCGGGGGAGAGGTCGGGGCCCCAGCCGGTGATGACGCCGGACGACGTCAGCTTGTCGAGGCGTGCCTGCACGGTGCCGCGCGCGACCCCGAGGCGACGCGAGGCCTCGAGCACCCCCACGCGGGGCTCGTCGGCGAAGAGGGTGATCAGGTTGCGGTCCACGTCATCCACCGCGGGCCTCGATTCTGTACAGGTTGTGTAGTTCGACGGCTCACTGTTGCACAGATTGTCAGCCTGCGTGACGCTGGCGCCATGACCTTGACGCCTGACGAGCTCCGCGCCGACCTCACCCTCGACCAGCTCAAGGAGCTGGTCGGCCTGATCGAGTACGACGCCAGTCGCGACCCGTTCCCGGTGACCGCCATGGATGCCATCGGTTTCGTGGTCGGCAACGCCACCCAGACCGCGACCTTCTACCAGCTCGCCCTGAGCATGACCCTCGAGGCCTACCGGGGTCCCGAGACCGGCCACCGTGACTCGAAGTCCTTCGTGCTGCGCTCGGGCAGCGCCCGGTTCGTCTTCACCGGTGGCGTCACCCCCGACAGCCCGCTGCACGAGCACCACGGCAAGCACGGTGACGGCGTCGTCGACCTCGCCCTCGAGGTCCCCGACGTCGATCGCTGCATCGACCACGCCCGCTCGGTGGGCGCGACCGTCCTCGAGGAGCCGCACGACGTCACCGACGAGCACGGCACCGTGCGGATGGCCGCGATCGCGACGTACGGCGAGACCCGCCACACCCTGGTCGACCGCAGTCGCTACTCCGGCCCCTACCTGCCGGGATACGTCGCACGCGCCTCGAGCGTGACCCGGCGCGAGGGCCAGCCCAAGCGGCTCTTCCAGGCCGTCGACCACTGCGTCGGCAACGTCGAGATCGGCAAGATGGACGAGTGGGTGACCTTCTACAACAAGGTCATGGGCTTCACGAACATGGCCGAGTTCATCGGCGACGACATCGCCACCGACTACTCCGCGCTGATGAGCAAGGTCGTGGCCAGTGGCAATCACCGCGTGAAGTTCCCCCTCAACGAGCCGGCGATCGCGAAGAAGAAGTCGCAGATCGACGAGTACCTCGAGTTCTACGACGGCGCCGGCTGCCAGCACATCGCGCTGGCCACCGGCGACATCCTGCGCACCGTCGACCACCTGCGCGACAACGGCATCGAGTTCCTCGAGACCCCCGACTCCTACTACGACGACCCCGAGCTGCGGGCGCGCATCGGCGAGGTGCGGGTGCCGATCGAGGAGCTGAAGAAGCGCAAGATCCTCGTCGACCGCGACGAGGACGGCTACCTGCTCCAGATCTTCACCAAGCCGATGGGTGACCGTCCGACGGTGTTCTTCGAGTTCATCGAGCGGCACGGCTCGCTCGGCTTCGGCAAGGGCAACTTCAAGGCGCTCTTCGAGGCCATCGAGCGCGAGCAGGACGCGCGCGGCAACCTCTGAGGGGAGCGCTCGCGGCAGGCGCCCGGTCCGGGATGACTAGTCAAGACTGACTGATCGGCTCTCACGCCGTCTTCGGTCCGGGTGAGAGCCTCGAGCCATGATTCTTGTGACGTTGCTGGTGATCTGCTCATGGTGCGTGCTGTCGCTCCCGCTGGCGATGTTGATCGGCTCCCTGTTCGCGGATCACGGTCGGGAGCGTCCGTCGGGGCACCGGTTCGAGCTCGCCGCCTGACGCCCCCGGGGACGTGGTCGTGCGACGATCCGGGTCATGTCCACCTGCGTCGCCTTTCTGCGGGCCATCAATCTCGGGGCGAAGCGCAAGTTCCCCAAGGACGACGTCGTCGCGGTGACAGAGGCCGCCGGGTTCACGGGCGTCACCACGCACCTCAACACCGGCAACGTGCGGCTCGAGACCGCCCTGCGCTCACGGGCGAAGATCGAGGCGGCGCTGGAGGCGGCCTACCTCGACGACCGGGGCTTCGAGGTGCCGACGATGGTCTACGCCTGCGCCGACCTCGTGGAGGTCGCGGCCGAGGCTGCGAGACTGGGGGAGGGTCACACCGGCAAGCAGTTCGTGTCGTTGCTCAAGGCGGAGCCGGACGCCGGGGCCGCCGCGGCTCTCGAGGCCCGCTCGACCGAGGGCGAGCGCGCGATCGTCTCGGGACGGGCCGTGCACCTGCTGCTCGGGGAGGCCTATCGCGAGGCCACGATCAGCAACGCGGTCGTGGAGCGACACCTCGGCGTCGCCACCAACAGATCGGAAG
>NZ_JAXMNS010000206.1:0-6518 GCF_034670285.1 Nocardioides sp.
CTCGGCCTGGGTGCCATGAAAGCTCGCGACGCCAAAAAGGATCACTCGATCCGGTCCCAGTCGGCCCGTTCCAGCCACGGCGAGGGCGTCAGTGTCGCGCGCGACCCGTCCGGGGCGCCCTGCCCACGGCGGTACTTGCCCGTGAGGAGGCCGTACTCGAGCGGGAAGAACGGCAAGATCCCCAGGCCGTACTCCTCGCACGCGGGCGCCACCTCGCTCTCGATCGAGCGATCGAGCAGCGAGAAACGGTTCTGCACGCTGACGAACCGCTCGAGCCCGGCGGAGCGCGAGGTCCACTCAGCGTCTGCGACCTGCCAGCCGGCGAAGTTGGAGCACCCGAGGTAGCCGATCTTGCCCTCGCGCACGAGGTCGGTCAGCACAGACAGGGTCTCCTCGACCGGGGTCACCGGGTCGGGGGTGTGCAGCTGGTAGAGGTCGATGTGATCGGTCTGCAGCCGGCGCAGGCTCGCCTCCACCGCGCGCCGCACGTAGCGGCGCGACCCACGCACGCCGTGGTCGACGCCGTTGGCGCCGCCTACGTCCATCCCGAACTTCGTGGCGACGACGAACTCGTCCCGGCGCCCCTTCAGCGCCTCGCCGACCAGCTCCTCGCTGCCGCCCGGCGGGTCGCCGTACGTGTCGGCGGTGTCGAGCAGCGTGACGCCGACGTCCTGCGCGGCATCGAGGATGTCGTTGACCCCGGACAGGTCGACGCGCTTGCTGAAGGCGTTGCAGCCGATGCCGACGGCGCTCACCATCAGGCCCGAGCCACCCAGCGGGCGGTAGTCCATCTCGCTCATGGACCCGACGCTATCGCCCCGCACCGGACGTCTCTGCCGCGTCGGCGCCAACTGGCGCCGACCCGGCCCGGTCAGCGGATCCGGGTCTTCCGCATCATCTTGAGCCCGGAGACCATGCCCTTGACGTACTCCTCGTAGTCCTGACCAGGGCGGGCCCCCATGACCTGCTTCTTGAGCACGGCGAGGTTCTGCACGTCGGTGTACTTGAGCAGGCCCTGGTCGCCGTGACGGGCGCCGACGCCGGAGGTCTTCACACCGCCGGACGGCGTGCCCTTGGAGGCGAACGCCGTGGCGAGGATGTCGTTGACGTTGACGTTTCCGGCCTCGATGCGGGCGGCGACCGCGCACGCCGCGTCGAGGTCGGTGCCCCACACCGAGGCGTTGAGGCCGTAGTCGGTGTCGTTGGCCAGCGCGACGGCCTCGTCGACCGAGCGGTAGGGGTAGAGCGCGACGACCGGGCCGAAGGTCTCGGTGACGCCGCAGCGCATCTCGTCGGTGACGCCCTCGAGGATCGTCGGCTCGAAGAACGCCGGCCCGAGGTCGGGTCGTGCGTGGCCGCCGGTGAGCACGGTGGCGCCCTTGGCGACGGCGTCCTCGACGTGAGCCTGCACGTTGCGCAGGTGCTCGACCGACACGAGCGAGCCCATGTCCGGCTCGAAGTCGTACGACGCTCGCACGTCGAGCCCCTCGGCGGCCTTGACGAAGGCCGTCTTGAACTCCTCGTAGCGCGACTCGGGTAGGTACATCCGCTCGATGTGCATGCAGATCTGGCCGGTGTTGCCGAACGCACCGAATAACGCACCCTGGACCACGTCGTCCATGGCAGCGTCCTCGAGGACGATCATCGGGTTCTTGCCGCCCAGCTCGAGGCAGCAGCCGATCAGGTTGCGTCCGGCACGCTCGCCGATGACGCGTCCGGTGGCGGTGGACCCGGTGAACATGACGTAGTTGGCGTTGTCGATCAGGGTCGGACCGACGTCGGGTCCCTCACCGCACACGACCTGGAAGAGCCCCTTCGGCAGCCCTGCCTCCTCGAGCAGCTGGACGCCGTACAACGGGGAGAGCGCGGTCTTGTTGTCGGGCTTGAGCACGATCGCGTTGCCCGCCATCAGCGCCGCGATCGAGTCGGAGATGCCGGTGGCGAACGGGAAGTTCCACGGGCCGATGATCGCCACGACGCCCTTGGGCTGACGGATCTCGGTGGACGTCGTCAGGAACGGCACCGGCCCGCCCCGCTTGGTCGGCGCCAGCAGCTTGGGGGCCCGCTTGAGGTAGTGACTCATCACCATCGGCGGGTCGCACGTCTCCTCGATCGCCATCCGCCGGTTCTTGCCGCTCTCGACCTGGATCAGGTCAGTCGTGGTCTCGGCGTGGTCGAGGAAGAGGGTGTGGGCACGCTTGAAGACCGCGAGCCGCTTGGCCAGCGGCCACTGCGCCCACTCGGCCTGCGCTCGGCGGGCCTTCACGAAGGCCCGCTCGATGTCGCCCGGCGTCGACTGCGGCAGCTCGACGAGCACCTCGCCGGTGTAGACCTCCGTGAGCGGCCAGGTCGCGCCGCCGGAGCCGTCAACCCGGGAGACCAGGCCCTGCAGGAATCCCGGCGTGACCGAGGCGGGGCGGGTGATCGCCGGCGGAGTGGAGCCGGTGGTCGTCGTCGGCTGGGCCGTGGTGGTCATCGCGTCACTTCCCGCTGAGGATGAGCTGGGCGCCCATCTCACCGATCATGATCGCGGGCGCGTTGGTGTTGCCGCCGGTGATCGACGGCATGATCGAGGCGTCGCAGACGCGCAGGCCCTCGATGCCGCGCACCTTGAGCTCCGGGTCCACGACCGCGAGCTCGTCGACGCCCATCCGGCACGTGCCGACACCGTGGTAGACCGACGTGGCGCGGTTGAGGATGGCGTCGCGCAGCTCCTGACCCTGGAGGGCCTTGCCCGGGTGGAGCTCCTGCTTGATCGAGCCCTTGAAGGCCGAGCCCGAGAAGATCTCGCGCACCAGCTCGGAGCCCTCGGTCAGCAGGTCGAGGTCAGCGGTCTCGGCCAGGTAGTTGGGGTCGATCAGCGGGGTCGCCCGGGGATCGGCCGAAGCCAGCCGCAGCGTGCCACGGCTCTTGGGATAGATCAGGGTCGTGAGCACGGTCAGCGCGGGGTGCGGGTCGACGTCGTGACGGATCGCCTCGTCCTGGTTGGGCGAGACATAGCTCCACGGCAGCAGGTGCAGCTGCAGGTCGGGCACGTTGTCGGTGGCCTGTGAGGTCTTGAGGAAGGCGAGCACCTCGAAGACCGAGTTGGCCATGAAGGTGCTCCCCGGCCGCAAGATCTCCTTCATGGTGCCCTTGGCGAAGTAAGGCGCGGTGCCGCGGTTCTTCGACGACGTCGCCTGGAACGTCATCGCGTGGAACATGTGGTCGTGCAGGTTGTCGCCGACCGGGAGGTCGGCATGCACGGAGATTCCGTGGTCCTTGAGGTGCTGGGCATGCCCCACTCCCGAGAGCATCAGGATCTGTGCGGAGCCGATGAAGCCCGCAGCCAACACGACCTCCTTGGCGGCTCGGATCGTGCGGGCTCCCCCGCCCCGGCCGGTGTCGGTGACCTCGACGCCGGTGGCGCGACCGTTCTCGATGACGACCTTGGTGACGAGGACCTCGGTCTGCACCTCGAGGGTCGGCGGCGCGAGGTGGTGGATGTAGCCGCGCGAGGCGGAGTAGCGCAGGCCGTCGGAGGCGTTCTGCTGCATCCGGCTCACCCCCTCCTGCGACTCGCCGTTGTAGTCGTCGAGGACCTTGCAGCCGGTGGCGTCGGCGGTGGCCTGGAGGAACTGCAGCGAACCCTCCTGCGGCGCCTTGTTGCGCGTGATCTTGATCGGACCGCCGGAGCCGCGGAAGGCGTTCTCGCCGTCCTCGAAGTCCTCCATGCGCTTGTAGGCGGCGTTGACGCTGTCGGCGTCCCAGCCCCGGTTGCCCTCAGCGGCCCAGGAGTCGAAGTTGGCCCGGTTGCCGCGCACGTAGACCATGCCGTTGACCGAGCTGGACCCGCCGAGGACCTTGCCGCGCGGCACCGGCATCTTGCGGTCGAGGATGTGCTTCTGCGGGACCGAGTAGTAGCCCCAGTCGTTGAGGGCCTTGATCTGCGGCACCGAGTGCATCGGGCCGATCATGCCCGGCTTCTTGGTGAGGAACTTGTTGTCGGTCTTGCCCGCCTCGAGGACGATGACGCTCGCACCGGACTCCGCCAGACGGCCCGCCACGGCGGCACCCGCACTGCCGGAACCGACCACCACGTAGTCGGCTTCGTTGCTGTAGGACTTCTTGGCCATCGTCGTACGTCTCCTCGGGCTCCGGTCGGACCGCTTGTGGTCCCGACCACACATCGACCGTAACTGTAACGCGTTCTAGTTTTCCCGTACAGGACTCGTCCACGCGAGAATAGGTTTCGTGAAGATCCTGTCGATCCAGTCCTCCGTCGCCTACGGCCACGTCGGCAACTCCGCCGCGACGTTCCCGCTCCAGCGCCTCGGCCACGAGGTGTGGCCGGTGCTCACGGTGCACTTCTCCAACCACACCGGGTACGGCGCCTGGCGCGGCCCGCTGCTCGACCCCGCCGACGTGGCAGACGTGATCGCCGGCATCGGCGATCGCGGCGTGCTCGGCGAGGCGGACGCCGTGCTTTCGGGCTACCAGGGCGACCCGGCCGTCGGTGCGGTGATCCTCGACGCCGTCAGCCAGGTGCGGGCCGCCAACCCGGGGGCCGTCTACTGCTGCGACCCGGTGATGGGCGACGTGGGCCGGGGCATGTTCGTGCGACCGGGGATCCCCGAGTACCTGCGCGACGAGGTCGTGCCCCGCGCCGATATCATCACGCCCAACCACTTCGAGCTCGACTTCCTCTCCGGCCGGACGACGGCGGCCCCGGGCACCCCGGGGACGCTCGACGAGGTGCTCGATGCCGTCGACGTCGTCCGCGACCGGGGCCCGCGCCACGTGCTGGTGACATCGGTGCTGCACGCCGACTCCGCTCCCGAGACGCTCGACGTCGTCGCCGTCTCCGAGGACGGCGCGTGGGCGGTCACCACTCCCCTGCTGCCGATCTCGCCCAACGGCTGCGGCGACGTGACCGCCGCGCTCTACCTCGCCCACCTCACGACGACCGGCTCCCCGGCAACCGCCCTGGAGCGCACCACCTCGTCGGTCTTCGCGATCCTCGAGGCGACCCTGGCCGCCGGCACCCGAGAGATCGCGCTCGTCGCGGCGCAGGACGCGATCGCGGCCCCACCGCACCGGTTCGAGGCACGACGCCTGCGCTGAGCGCCGGGGATGCAACAGTTCTCGGGAGAGCCGCGTGAGAGAGTCGAACTCTCGACATCCATATTACCAGTATGGCGCTCTGCCAACTGAGTTAACGCGGCGTGCGCCTCGCGACGCGCGGCCGATCCTACTGGTGCCGGCGAGCAGCCGGCACCCGGACGCCGAAGGCTGTCAGGTCATGCAGCCGTCGAAGGCGAGCACCGCGCCGGAGATCATCCGCGCCTCGGGCGAGGCGAGGTAGACGATCGACGAGCCGAGCTCGGCCGGGGTGATCGCCTCGCCGGGGAGCATCGCCATCAGCCGGTCCATGACCCGCGGGTCGAGGTCGTCGGGGAAGCGCGCAGCGACCTCGGCGATGATCGGTGTGTCGACGCTGCCGGGACAGACCGCGTTGACGCGTACGCCGTCCGGAGCGAGCTCGAGAGCCAGCCCCTTGGTCATCGCCGTCAGGCCGCCCTTCGCTGCGACGTAGGCCGTGGCGTAGGGCTGCACCTTGTTGCCGGCCACCGAGGAGACGTTGACGATGGTGCCGCGGCAGGCCTTCACGTGCGGCAGCGCGGTCTGCATCACCAGGAACGGACCCTTGAGGTCGATCGCCTGCACCCGGTCCCACTCGTCGTCGGTGATCGTCTCGAAGCGGCCGAACTGCACGACGCCCGCGATGTTGGCCAGCACGTCGATGCGGGCGTGCTCGGCCACGCAGGTCGCGATCGCCGTCTCCACCGAGGAGCGGTCGGCCACGTTGCACTCGACGTAGGTGACGCCGTCCGGCACGGTGGGAGCGATGTCGAGGCCGAAGACGACGTCGCCGAGATCCTGGAAGAGCGCGGCGGTGGCGTGGCCGATGCCGGAGGCGGCTCCGGTGATGACGACGACACGGGGGTTCCGGGGTGCTGCAGACTCGGTCATGATCGGACCGTAGCAGCGAAACTAGAACTTGTTCTAGCAGTTCTGGTCGGCCGCGGGCTACTGTCGGCTCATGGCGCTCCACATCGTGGCCAACCGCCCCGACCCGGCGTTGCTGTCGCTGCCCTGGGCGACCCCGCTCGAGGAGTGGGGCGAGCGGCACGTGGTCCCTCTTCCTCGCGGCCTCTCGCGGCACGTCGTACGGATCATCCGGCTCGGCGATCGCACCTATGCCGTGAAGGAGACCGTTGAGGACATCGCGTTCCGCGAGTACCGGCTGCTGCGCGACCTCCAACGGATGGGGCTGCCCTGCGTCGTGCCCCAGGGGGTCGTCACCGGGCGGGTGGACGACGCAGGCGAACCGCTCCCCGCGGCGCTGCTCACCCAGCACCTGCGCTTCTCGCTCCCCTACCGGAGCCTGTTCGCCCACGGACTCCGGACCGAGGACCTGCCCTCGCTCGTCGACGCGGTCGTGGTGCTGCTCGTGCGCCTGCACCTCGCCGACTTCT
>NZ_JAXMNS010000207.1:0-6505 GCF_034670285.1 Nocardioides sp.
TCGGCACCTGCACCTGCTCGGGGGAGTCGGGGAACAGCGAGTCCTGGACCAGCAGGTAGCCCGCCGCGAGCAGCGCGATCACGAGCAGCCCCAGCAGCACCCACAGGCCCGTGCGGGGCGGCGGCTCGTCGTCCACCGACGGCAGGATCGCGGGCTCGGGGCGCAGCGGGGCCGTGGCGGCGACGGGAGCGGCCACGCGGGTCGGACCGTCGGCCGGCGGAGCCGCCTTGGCGGGCAGCGGCGCGGCTGCGGCGGCCTCGACGGGGCGCCCGGCCAGGTAGCGCTCGATGTCGGCCCGCATCGCGCCGGCCGACTGGTAGCGGTCCTCGAGGCGCTTGGCGAGCGCCTTCATCACGATCGCGTCGATCGCGGGCGGCAGGTCGTTGTCGTGGTCGGACGGCGGCGCCGCCGGCTCGCGCACGTGCTGGTAGGCCACGGCCACGGGGCTGTCGCCCACGAAGGGCGGGCGTCCGGTGAGGAGCTCGTAGAGCAGGCAGCCGGCGGAGTAGACGTCCGAGCGCGAGTCGACGGTCTCGCCGCGCGCCTGCTCGGGGGAGAGGTACTGCGCCGTGCCGACGACGGCCGCCGTCTGCGTCATCGAGTTGGCGGCGTCGCTGATCGCCCGGGCGATGCCGAAGTCCATCACCTTCACGTCGCCGGTGGGGGTGAGCATCACGTTGCCGGGCTTGATGTCGCGGTGGATGATGCCGGCGCGGTGGCTGTAGTCGAGGGCCGAGAGCACGCCGCTGGTGATCTCCAGGGCACGCTCGGGGAGGATCTTGCGCCCCTCGCGCAGGATGTCGCGCAGGGTGCGCCCGGCGACGTGCTCCATCACGATGTAGGGCTGGGCGACGCCCGAGCCGTCCTCGGCCGGCTCCTCGCCGGTGTCGTAGACCGCCACGATCGCCGGGTGGTTGAGCGAGGCCGACGACTGGGCCTCGCGGCGGAACCGTGCCTGGAAGGTGGCGTCGCTGGCGAGGTCGGTGCGAAGTCTCTTGACGGCGACGATCCGACCGAGTCGTGAGTCGGTGCCCTTGCGGACCTCGGCCATTCCGCCACGGCCCAGCAGCTCGCCGAGCTCGTAGCGCCCACCGATCAAGGTGGGACGCGGTGTGCCTGCGTCGTTCATCTGTGTCAGCTCTTCCTGGGGACTACTGGTTGGACAGCGACGGGAGGCTCGGGCCCGGGTCCGCCGTCGGGGTGGGGGTGGGCGTGGGCGTGGGCGTCGGGGTCGGCGTGGGGGTCGGCTCCGGCGCGGGGCCGTAGTAGCTCACCGTGATCACGTCGTTGGGCTCCACGTCGCCCTCGGGGTCGATCGCGATGACCTCGCCGTCGCGCTCGGGGTCGTCGTTCGCCTGCTCCGAGCGCTGGACCCGCAGGTCGCGGCCGCGCAGGTCGGACTCGACGTCGTCGACCTGTCGTCCGACGTAGTCACCCTCGTCGAGGGTGATCGAGGTGTCCTCGGTCGGGGTGGCGCTGGGCTCCTCGCTGGGCTCCTCGGACGCCGACTCCGTCGCGGTCGGCGTGGGCTCGGTGTCGACGGCGCCGGGCGTCTCGTTGTCGTCGTCGTCGCCGCCCGTGAGCAGCAGCGTGACGACGACGGCCAGGGCGACGAGCAGCACGACCGCAGCCACGATCGGACCGACGGCGCTCTGCTGAGGAACCGTGGTCGCGCTGGTGTGGGTGGGCAGCGGGCCGGTGATGGGGCCAGTGGTGGGGCCGGTGGCGGGAACGGCCATCGGCCCCGGCACGCCCATCACCTGGGTGCGGGGCTCGTCGGGCTCCGGCTTGGCGACCGGCACGACGCGGGGCGGTGTCGGGACGACGGCGGTGCTGGGGTTGCGCAGTGCGGCGGCGAAGGCGGCCCCGTCGGCGTACCGCTCGCCGGGGTCCTTGGCCAGCGCCGTGCGCACGACGCCGGCGAGGTCGGCGGGCACGCTCGCGGGCAGGGCGGGGATCGGCTCGCGAATGTGGGCCAGGGCGGTGGCGACGGGGGAGTCGGACTCGAACGGACGGCGTCCGGCCAGGCACTCGAAGGTGACGACCCCGAGGGAGTAGACGTCGGAGGCGATCGTCGCGGGGCGACCTTCGGCCTGCTCGGGGGAGAGGTACTGCGGGGTGCCCATCACGGCGCCGGTGCGGGTGATCTGGGCGCCGTCGGCAGCGCGGGCGATGCCGAAGTCGGTGACCTTGACCTTGCCGTCAGGCGTCACGATCAGGTTGGCGGGCTTCACGTCGCGGTGGATGATCTGGGCCCGGTGGGCGGCGCCGAGGGCGTCACCGACCTGCGCCATCAGGTCGCGCACGGCGTCGGGGTCGAGGTCGCGGCCCTTCGACAGCAGGGCGGAGAGCGGCTGGCCCTCGACGAGCTCCATCACGAGGTAGGGACGCGGGTGCTCGTCGCCTCGGGCAGCGTCACCGGCGCGCTCGCCGACGTCGAAGACGCTCGCGATGCCGGGGTGGTGGAGCGCGGCAGCGTGCCGGGCCTCGGTCTCGAAGCGGCTGCGGAAGACCGGGTCGTCGGCGTACTCCGCCTTGAGCAGCTTGACGGCCACGAGGCGGCCGAGCACCGTGTCGGTGCCGCGCCAGACCTCGCCCATGCCGCCGGTGGCGATGCGGGAGTCAAGGCGGTAGCGCCGTGCGTCGTCGGCGAAGGTGGGCTCGGGCGTCTGGGTCATCGTGTCTCCCCTGTCGTCGTCACGAGATGATCGCCTCCATCACGGCCTTCGCGATCGGACCGCCGAGTGCTCCGCCGGCGATCTCCCGACCGGGGGCCTCCTCGATCATGACGGCCACCGCAACCTTGGAGTCGGTGGCCGGCGCGAACGAGATGAACCACGCGTAGGGCGCAGCGCCCTCGATGCCGCGCTGGGCCGTGCCGGTCTTGCCGCCCACCGCGATGTTGGGGATGGCGGCCGGCGAGGCGGTGCCGTTGTCGACGGTGGATACCATCAGGTCGGCCAGCACGTCGGCGGTCTGCGGGCTGATCGCCTCGCTCAGCTCTTCGGGCTCGGCGTTGCGTGCGTCGTAGTCGGGCGACTGCACCTCGGAGACGACGTAGGGACGCATCACGACGCCGGCGTTGGCGATCGCCGCCGAGACCATCGCCATCTGCAGCGGTGTCGCCTGCACGTCGAACTGGCCGAAGCCGGCCTGGCCGAGCTCGGGGGGCGACAGCTTGCCGGGGAAGACCGAGCGCGCCTGGCCGTTGAGGTCCTCGAGGTAGTCGGAGTTGAAGCCGAACTTCTCGGCCGTCTCGAGCATCGCCTCGGCGCCCACCTCGATCGCGAGCTGGGCGAAGGTGGTGTTGCACGACTGCTCCATGGCGAGGCGCAGCGTGATCTCGCCGCTGCCGCAGTTGCGACCCTCGTTGTCGATGACACCGCTCTCGCCGCTGGTCTGCGGCAGCTGGAAGGTCGCGCCACCCGGCACGAGGGAGTCGGCGGAGTCGTACTTGCCCGACTCCAGCGCCGCGGCGGCGGTGATGACCTTGAACGTCGAGCCCGGGAAGATCCGCGTCTGGATCGCCCGGTTGAGCAGCGGGTCGCCGTCGTCGGCGTCGAGGGCGTCGTAGGCGTCGCCGACGGCTCCGAAGTCGTGCGAGGCGAGGTCGTTGGGGTCGAAGGTCGGCAGCGAGACCATCGCGAGGATCTTGCCGGTGTCGGGCTCGAGGGCCACGACCGAGCCCTCGACGCCCTCACCGAGGGCGTTGAGACCGTCGAAGGCGGCGCGCTGGGCCTTGGCATTGATGGTGAGCTCGACGCTGCCGCCGCTCTGCTGCTCGTTGCTGACGAGGTCGACAAGGTTGCGCACGAAGAACTGCGGGTCCTCGCCCGACAGCACGGCGTTCTGCGACGACTCCAGACCGGTGGAGTCGCCGAACGTGAAGTAGCCGGTGAGCGGGGCGTACATCAGCGGCTGGGGGTACTCGCGCTGGTACTCGAAACGGTCGTCGGACGGCGTGCTCTGGGCCACCGGCGTCCGGCCGACCAGGATCGCGCCGCGCTCGCTGGAGTACGACGCCTGCTGGACCCGCTGGTTGCGCGGGTCCTCGTCGAGCGCGCCGGCGCGCCAGAACTGGAGGTAGGTCGCGTTGGCCATCAGGGCGAGGAACAGCACGAGGCAGAACACCGCGACGGTGCGGATAGGCCGATTCATAGTTTGATCACCTGCGTGGACTCGTCGTCGCTCGACTCCTCCTCGGTGGAGAGGTCGGGCACCGGGCGGCGGGCCTGGTCGGAGATGCGCAGGAGCAGGGCGATGATCACCCAGTTGGCCACGAGCGAGGACCCGCCGTACGACAGGAACGGCGTGGTGAGCCCGGTGAGCGGGATCAGGCGGGTGACGCCGCCGATGACGACGAAGACCTGCACGGCGAACACGCTCGCGAGTCCGGTGGCCATCAGCTTGCCGAAGGAGTCGCGCGAGATGAGCGCGACGCGCAGCGCCCGCTCGACGATCAGGCCGTAGCAGAGCAGGACGGCGATGACCGCGGTCAGTCCGAGCTCCTCGCCGATGGCGGCGATGATGAAGTCGCTCTCGGCGTAGGTGACCCGCGTCGGGTCGCCCTCGCCGAAGCCGCGGCCGATCAGCCCGCCCCAGCCCATGCCGAACTCCGCCTCGACGATCTGGTCGGAGTACGGCGGCACCTGGGCGCGGTAGTACTCCATCGGGTGCAGCCAGATGTCGACCCGGTCCTGCACGTGGCTGGCGGTCTTCCAGGCCCCGAGTGCGCCGGCGGCGAAGAGCGTCGTACCGACGACGATCCAGCCGGGGCGCTCGGTGGCGACGTAGAGCATCACCAGGAAGAGGCCGAAGAAGAGCAGGCTGGAGCCGAGGTCGCGCTGGAAGACGAGCACGCCGAGGCTGAGCAGCCACATGACGAGGATCGGGCCGAGGTCGCGGCCGCGGGGGAGGTCTACGAAGAGCACCCGCTTGCCGGCCAGCGCGAGGGCGTCGCGGTGGAGCACGAGGTAGCCGGCGAAGGCGACGACCAGCATCACCTTGGCGACCTCGCCCGGCTGGAGGCTGAAGGGGCCGATGTTGATCCAGATGCGCGCGCCGTTGATGGTGCGTCCGATGCCGGGCACCATCGGCAGCAGGAGCAGGGCGATGGCGCCGAAGCCGATCGTGTAGGTGAACCGAGCCAGCACCCGGTGGTCACGCAGGATCGTGAGCGCACCGATGAAGAGCAGGACACCCAGGGTCATCCACACCAGCTGCTGCTGGGCGAAGTCGGTCTCCTTGCCGCGCGCGGCGTAGCCGAGGTCGATGCGGTGGATGACGGCGAGCCCGAGGCCGTTGAGCGCCGCGACGAGCGGCAGCAGCACCGGGTCGGCGTACGGCGCCACGAGCCGGATGACGATGTGGGCAGCGACGACGAGCGCGGCCAGCCAGCCGCCGTACCCGATGAGGTCGGTCGGCACGGAGCCGTCGACGCCGATGCCGACCGCGGCGTAGCCGCCCACCCCGACCGCGAGGGCGAGGATGAGCAGGAACAGCTCCGCCCCCCGCCGACGGCGGTGGACGAAACCCATCAGCGTCGAGCTGGGCGTCATCAGGCTCATCGGGGGATCACCCGGTGGTCCCGTCGGGCTCTTCGGGGGCGACCCGGTTGGCAGCGATCTCCTCGACCTTGTCGCGGCCGTCGGCGAGGTCGTCGACGTCGATGGTCGCGCCGACCCGGCCGCGGTCGAAGTCCGAGAGCTGCTCGAGCTGCACGTCGGTGATGACGATCGGCTCCGAGAGGTCGAAGCCGGCTACCGAGGCGTCAATGCCGCGGAAGATGACCACGCGGCCTTCCTGCTCGCCGACGTAGTACTGCGTCTGCGCCCAGGTCCAGGCGGCGGTCGCGCCGATCCAGAGCAGGCCCGCGACGATCGCCAGCACCGCGAGGCGTCGCACCCAGGTGTAGCGCTGGGGCGGACGGGGCGCGTAGCGAGCGGTCTCGGGGTCGACCGGCAACGGGTCGCTGGCGACGGCGAAGGGGAGGTCGAGAATCTCGGCGTCGATCGGCTCGAGCTCGCCGGTGTCGCCCGAGCGGTGGCCGCGGAAGAGGGCCCGCGGCAGGCGGCGCTTGAGCTCGGCGGCGGCGCCGACGATGAGGGGCTCGAGCTCGGCGAAGGCCGGTTCAGCCGCGACCTGCTCGGGGCTGAGCACGTCGGCCACGATGCAGGTGACGTTGTCGGAGCTGCCGGCCTCCAGGCTGGCGCGCACCAGCTCGACGGCGGCGAAGTCGGGGGTGCCCATCGAGAGGATGTCGGCGAGGCGGCCGTCCTCGAGCACGCCGCACGCGCCGTCGCTGCAGAGCAGCAGCCGGTCGCCGGGGGTCAGCTGGAGGGCGAACAGGTCGGGCTCGGCCTCGTGGATGCCGTCGAGGGCCTTGAGGATGAGGTTGCGGTGCGGGTGCACGCGCGCCTCGGCCTCGGTGATGCGGCCGTCGTCGATGAGGCTCTGCACGAACGTGTGGTCGGTGGTGAGCTGGGAGGGCTCGCCGTCGCGGAAG
>NZ_JAXMNS010000208.1:0-6497 GCF_034670285.1 Nocardioides sp.
CACACCACATCTGTGAGGTGGTGGTCACCGTCGTCCGGTACAGCGGGGGAACTGGTTGTGCCCATCGTGCCACGTGCCTGTGTTCGAGTGTGACGCCCGATCGGTCATCATGGATGCACAAACGGGTGACGTTTTCGTGATCGTGTCCTCATCGTGACGCTCCGCTCGCAGGCGAGCCTGCACTGGTGCCCGGCGTGTCGTGAGTAGATTCGACGTCGAGGGGCCTCGCGGATTGGTCCTGGCCCATGACTGGCCGCACCCCTCGTAACAGCCGTTCCATCCGTTCCATGTGCCTCACCCGCACCACCGAACCGAACCTCACCGAAGTCGCAGGAGCCCCACGATCGCTGACAACACCTACAACGCCGCGCACCTCCTCGTCCTCGAGGGGCTGGAGGCCGTTCGCAAGCGACCGGGAATGTACATCGGCTCGACCGACACCCGTGGTCTCATGCACTGCCTGTGGGAGATCATCGACAACGGGGTCGACGAGGCCCTGGCCGGCGCAGCGCAGCGCGTGGAGGTCACCCTCCACGCCGACGGCTCGGCCGAGGTCTACGACGACGGCCGCGGCATCCCCACCGACAAGGAGCCCAAGACCGGGCTCCCTGGGGTCGAGGTCGTGGCGACCAAGCTGCACGCCGGTGGCAAGTTCGGCGGCGGCTCCTACGTCGCGACCGGTGGTCTGCACGGTGTCGGGCTGTCCGTGGTCAACGCGCTGGCCACGCGCATGGACATCGACGTCGACCGCTCGCCCGCGACTCAGGGCCTGAGCTTTCACCGCGGCGCCGCCGGCGTGTTCGATGCCGAGGGCCCCGAGGCCTCCTTCACACCCCAGAGTGGCCTGACCCGCAAGGGCGGACGCGTCGCCAAGGCCAGGTCCGGCACCCGGATCCGGTTCTGGCCGGACCGCCAGATCTTCACCAAGGACGCCCACTTCGAGTTCGAGGGCCTGCTCGGGCGTGCGCGGCAGACGTCCTTCATCGTCCCCGGCCTCGAGCTCGTCATCCGCGACCTGCGCGGCGAGACCCCGGTCGAGGAGAAGTTCCGCCACGACGGCGGCATCGCCGAGTTCGCCGAGTACCTCTCCTCCGACGAGCCCGTCACCGAGGTGCTGCGGATCCAGGGCTCCGGCGGCTTCACCGAGACCGTGCCCATGCTCGACGCCAAGGGACACATGACCCCGCAGGACGTCGACCGCGACCTCGGCGTCGACATCGCTGTGCGGTGGGGCACCGGCTACGACACCGAGATGCGCTCCTTCGTCAACGTGATCGCGACCCCCAAGGGGGGCAAGCACGTCTCCGGCTTCGAGGGGGCGCTGACCAAGACGTTCAACGACTCCATGCGTGCTGCCAAGGTCCTCAAGGTCAACGACGCCGACGTCATCAAGGAAGACATCCTCGAGGGGATGACCGCCGTGGTCACCGTGCGGCTGGCCGAGCCGCAGTTCGAGGGGCAGACGAAGGAGATCCTCGGCACGCCCGCCGTGCTGGGAGTCGTGAAGAAGGTCGTCTCGTCCGAGCTCAAGACGTTCCTGACCTCCACCAAGCGCGCCGAGAAGGCCCAGGCCAGGCTGCTGATGGACAAGGTCCTCGGCGCCTCCAAGACCCGCATCGCCGCGCGTCAGCACAAGGAGACCCAGCGCCGCAAGAACGCTCTGGAGTCCTCGACGCTGCCGGCCAAGCTGGCCGACTGCCGCTCCAACGACAACGACCGCACCGAGCTGTTCATCGTCGAGGGAGACTCGGCGCTCGGCACCGCCAAGCTCGCCCGCAACTCGCAGTTCCAGGCGTTGCTCCCGATCCGGGGCAAGATCCTGAACGTCCAGAAGGCCTCGGTCGGCGACATGCTCAAGAACGCCGAGTGCGCCTCGATCATCCAGGTCGTCGGCGCCGGCTCCGGGCGCACCTTCGACCTCGAGGCGCGTCGCTACGGGCGTATCATCTTCATGGCCGACGCCGACTCCGACGGTGCCCACATCCGCTGCCTGCTGGCCACCCTGTTCTACAAGTACATGCCCGAGCTGATCGCCGAGGGCCGCGTCTACACCGCCGTCCCGCCGCTGCACCGCATCGAGATCTCCAAGCCTCGCAAGGGGCAGGAGAAGTATGTCTACACGTACTCCGACGACGAGCTGCGCCGCAAGCTGGCCGAGCTGAAGAAGAAGAACATGACGTGGAAGGACCCGGTGCAGCGCTACAAGGGTCTGGGTGAGATGGACGCCAGTCAGCTGGCCGAGACCACGATGGACCCGCGCCACCGCACCCTGCGCAAGCTCACGATCGACGACGCCGACACCGCCACGTCGGTCTTCGAGCTGCTGATGGGCGCCGAGGTGGCTCCACGCAAGGAGTTCATCGTCGTCAACGCCGGCCAGCTCTCCGACGAGGACCTCGACTTCTGACCCGGGTCAGCCCTGACGGCCCTGACGGCCCTGACGGAGCGGCCGGAGCGCCGCTCGCCCGTCAGTACTTCTCGGAGAGCCGACCGGTGTCGACGTCGTAGATGAAGCCGCCGACCTTCACGTGGTCGGGCACCAGCGGATGGGTGCGCAGCTTCTGGACGTCGTCGGCGAGGGAGTCGAGCTGGTCGGTGACTGCCTGGAACGAGAGCCACGACGCATCCTGACCGGCCGACTCCGAGACCTTGCCGATGATGGTCTCGGTGGAGTTGCTGGCAACGGCGCAGCGGGTGTGGGCGATGACCAGGATGCGATCGACGCCCAGCAGGTGAACGCCGAGCACCAGTGACTCGAGAGTGCTGTGGTCGACCCGGCCTCCGGGGCTGCGCAGGATCTTGGCGTCACCGAGACCGAGGCCCAGCATCGCCAGAGGCTCGATGCGCGAGTCCATGCAGGTCACGATGCCGACGCCCGCGCGGGCGATTCCGTCGAAGCCACCGTCGGAGAACGACTCGGCGTAGGTGGCGTTGGCTGCGAGGAGATCGTCGAATTCAGGCACGGAGGAATCCTATCCACTCAGCCGGCGGTCCGGAGTGCCGTCCCGGCGTCCAGACCACGGGTCGGTGCACCACGGAACAGCACGACGGCCGCGACGGCTGCGAGCAGGGCGAAGAGCGCGGCGCCCTGGAAGACCGCCTGCTCCTGGAGGATGCCGAGCTCGTTGACGGTCAGGTCGGGGCTGGCTTCGGCGGCGTCGTAGAGCCGGGAGAGCCCCCACGTGGTCAGCACCGAGATGCCGACGAGCATGCCGATCATCCGGGCTACGACCACCAGCGCGCTGGCGATGCCGTGGGTGTCGACGCGGGTGGTGGCCAGGATGGCGGCGTTGACCGGTGCCAGCGCGAGCCCGAACCCCAGCCCGGCGAGCACGAGCGGCACGTTGCTCATCGCAGAGTCCAGGCTCGTCTTGCCCCACGTCGACATCCACCAGAAGGAGCCGGCCGAGAGAGTCATGCCGACTGCCGTGATGACACCGGCGTCCAGGCGGCGCACCAGGTAGCCGCCCAGGACCGCTCCCACCGGGAGGGCGACGAGGAACCTCAGCAGCACCAGGGCGGCTCCGAGCTGGGTGTCGTACGTCGTGGTGCGGGCGAAGAGGGGGATGTCGACGAGGGCCGCGATGAGGGCCCAGCCGACGAGGAGGCTGACCACGAGCGCCCCCCAGGCCGGCCGCGCGGTGAGGGTCCCGCGGGGGACCAGCGGCCTGGTGCTGCGCCGAAGATGGACCACGAGCGCCACCACCGCGATCGCTGATCCGAGCAGCAGCCAGGGGCCCTGGGGTGAGAAGACGGACACCTCGGGGTCGGCGGTGGCGAAGGCGAGCACGACTCCACCGAGCGCGAGCGCGAGGTAGGCGGCACCGGCGAGGTCGGCCGCCACGAGGCTCCGCCCCCACGCGCGGGCATCGACCAGCGGGCGACGTGCGGTCACGCAGCGCACCAGGAAGAGCGCGAACGACGCACTCGCGACGAGCCCCAGCGGAGCGAGCCAGCGGCCCGACCCGACGACCGGGGTGAAGAGCCCGCCGTAGGTGAGGTCGAGGTAGAGGCGGTCGGGGGGTTGGATCACCAGGAGGGCGGCGGCGGTGGCCACCAGGAGAGCCGCGGCGCCGACGACGTCGGGCAGGCCGTCGCGCGGGCGTCGATCGACCGGGGTGACCTCGTCGTCGCGGCGCAGGACCCGCACCACGACGACCAGCAGCAGCGCCACGCCGGCGTTGATCGCGAAGATCGCCCGCCACGACGACACCGACAGCACCAGGGCGCCGAAGAGCGGCCCGAGAACGGCGCCGAACTCCTGGACCGCCGAGACGACGCCGAGCGGCATTCCGCGACGCTCGACCGGGTAGAGCGCGGCCACCAGGGCCATCGTGGCCGGGACGAGCCCGCCGCCGCCGAGTCCTTGGAGGAAGCGGCCGACGACGACGAGGGTGAGGTCGTAGGCGACCGCGGTGACCACCGAGCCGACGGTGAAGCTGACCAGCGAGGCCACCAGGACCGGCACCGGGCCGCGCAGGTCGGCGACCCGGCCGATGAGGGGCAGCACCGCGACGTAGCCGAGCAGGAAGCCGGAGATGATGGGGGCCGCGCGCTGGAGGTCCTGGGCGCTGATCTGCACCGTCGCCATCATCTCGGGGAGCGCGAGGACGACGACGTAGGTGTCGATCGCCGCGAAGGCCACTGCGACCGCGCAGAACACCAGGAGCGTGCGCGAGCGCCGATCGATGCGGGGCGCCTGGGGGTGCGCGCTCATCGGGTCATCCTCCGGGCCTCGGGATCCAGCGTGCTCAGATGTTCGAGATGATCAGCGGGCTCACTCGGGAGCGGTGATCTCCTGGGCGATGCCGTAGGCCGAGACGGTGATCGTGTAGGTGATGTCGTCGCCGCCGGAGAAGAACACCCCGGTCAGGTCAGCGGCGCGCAGCCGGCCTTCGTCGTCGACGGTGAAGACCGCCTCGAAGGAGTCGTCGGGGGCGCACGGCAGGATCGCCTTCACCGCGGTGCCGGGCACCGTGGCGGTGTAGGGCGTCACGACCACGGAGTTGTCGTCCTCGGCACGCCGTTGCTCGCCGGCCTCGAGGTCGGTGGCCGCGACCAGGACGTTGGACACGCCGGTGTCGGGGTCGAGCAGCGTCGCGGGGTCCGGGGCGCACAGCTCGGCCGGGTCGTAGGTGTCCCAGCCGATGACGGGGGCGTTGACGTAGAACTCCCCGTCGACCGAGCGGACCTCGACGTCCTCGGCGTTGAACCCGAGGAACCGGCCGCCGGCCGTGCCCTGGAAGGCGGGAGCGTCGGTGATGACGCCCTCGGCGCTGCGCAGGAAGTCGCCCTCGTCGCGCTGGTCCTCGGTCGTGAGTGACAGCTCGACCCCGGACGTCGCGTCGAGCGCGCTCTTGGCGGCCGACATGACCTCCTCCGCGGTGGCGCCGTTCTGAGCCGCGTCGCCCGTATCGCTGCTGCTGCAGGCCACCAGGGAAACGGAGAGCAGGGTCGTCGAGGCCCCCGTGACGAGACGACGGATCAAGGTCATGCGTTCAGCCTGTCACATCGTCGGGGGCCGGGACCGGAGCAGCCTCCGCGGTCGCGGGCACCCGGCTCGCGACAGGACCGGCGCACGCGGTGATGGGCTGGCTGCCCGGCACGCCGGAGCCGTCACGACGTCCCTCGGCAGCGGGGAGCGCCACCGGGACGCCGCTGGAGGCGGCCGCCCGGGCGGGAGCCGCGCCGGCCCACGCGAAGACGAGCGCGTCCTCGCCCTTGAGGAACCGGTGGCACCGCACGCCGCCCGTCGCACGACCCTTCGAGGGGTACTCGGTGAAGGGAGTGACCTTCACCAGTCCCGGCTCGGTGCCGGGCAGCGCGGTCGAGGAGCCGGAGGCCGTGACCAGCACTGAGCCCTCGGGCGCCTCGGGGTCGACGACGCCGAACCACGCGACCTGCTGGCCGGGCCCGAGCTTGATGCCGGCCATGCCACCGCCGGAGCGACCCTGGGGCCGCACGAGCGCGGCGGAGAAGTGCAGGAGCTGGGCGTCGGAGGAGACGAAGCAGAGCTCCTCCTCGCCGGTCGCGAGCTCGACGGCGCCCACCACCTCGTCGCCGTCCTTGAGCCCGATGACATCCCACTCGTCACGGTTGAGGACCTCGGGGTTGACCCGCTTGACGGCGCCGTCGCGGGTGCCGAGGGCCAGCCCCGGCCCCTCGCCGGTGAGCGTGCACAGCGACAGCGCCCGCTCGCCGTTGGACAGCGGCAGAATCTCGCTGAGCGGCAGTCCTCCGGAGAGGTTGGGGTCGTTGGCCGAGGGCGGCAGCGCCGGCAGGTCGAGCATCCCGACCCGCAGCAGCCGGCCCGCCGTGGTGAGCACCCCGATCTCGCCGCGGGCACTCGTGGCCACGACCGACGTCACGACGTCGTGGTTGGCCCGGTCGCCGCCGTAGCCGACCTCGGTGCCGGTGGTGCGGGCGAGCAGGCCGCTGGCCGACATCAGCGCGTAGCAGGGGTCGTCGGGAACCTCGAGCGAGGTCGTGGCCGCGGT
>NZ_JAXMNS010000209.1:0-6454 GCF_034670285.1 Nocardioides sp.
TGTACGGTCTCAACTACTCCCTGCTCGACGCCCGCTCCTCGGCGCCCACCGCGACCCGCGCCTGGCCCCCGACCTCGACGACTTCGACCCGCGCCGCGAGCCGACCCGCCACCTCGCCTTCGGCCACGGCATCCACCGCTGCGTCGGCGCCGAGCTGGCGCGCATGGAGCTGCGGATCGCGCTGCGCGCCCTGGCCCAGCGCTTTCCCGACCTCGCTGTCACCGCCCCGATCGAGACCCTGGAGTTCCGCAAGCTCTCGGCCGTGTACGGCGTCGAGGCGCTGCCCGTGCGTCTCTACGGCGCCGACCGCTCGTCGGCGCGCGTGTGACCGCACGTCCTGGTCGGCCCGACGAACCCGGCCGAGAGCCCGCTCCGGTGCTCGGGGTGGCGCCGGACGAAGCCCTGGCGCGGGTGCGTGACCTGGCCGACGACCTGGTGCGCCGACGGTCGGTGCGCGACTTCGCCTCGACCCCGGTGCCCGAGGGCGTCCTCGACGAGGCGATCCGGGCTGCGGCGAGCGCGCCCAGCGGGGCGCACGTGCAGCCGTGGCGCTTCGTGTTGGTCGAGGACCCCGCCGTACGACGTCGCCTGCGCGAGGCAGCCGAGACCGAGGAGCGGGAGTTCTACGAGCGTCGCGCCTCCGAGGAGTGGCTCGACGCGCTCGGCCCGCTGGGCACCGATGCCACCAAGCCGTTCCTCACCGATGCCCCGGCACTGATCGTGGTCTTCGAGGTGCACCAGGGACCGTCTTCACCACGCCCCTACTACGTGAAGGAGTCCGTCGGCATCGCCGTCGGCTTGCTGCTGGCTGCCCTGCATCGCGCTGGGCTGAGCACCCTGACGCACACCCCGAGCCCGATGAAGTTCCTCAACGAGATCCTCGGCCGCCCGGCCGAGGAGCGCGGGTTCCTGGTTGTGCCGGTGGGCTACCCGGCGCCCGACGCCACGGTCCCGGACCTGGAGCGCAAGCCTCTCGACGAGGTGCGCGTGCGGATCGTGGAGCAGTGACCGCTCAGGCCGGGTGAGCCCGCCGGTCCGAACGGACCCGTAGGACGGCGAGGCCCATCGCGACCACCGCGAGGAGCCCGAGGCCGTAGAGGACCGGGGTCGGCACCGTGCCGGATCCCATCTCGTCCAGCGTTTTGGGCTCGCCGGGGGCGGCGAGGTCGACCGCGTCGCAGACCCCGGCCTGCGCCAAGGCACCGCCCTCGGAGACCTCGAAGGTGTAGCTGCCCTCCTGGCGGTCGCCGTCCTCGCTCAGCACGGCGTAGTCGATGGTCGTCACGCCCGGCTCGAGCGGGGCCGAGCGAGCGCAGATCGTCGCGTCGTCGCCGAAGGAGGCAGTGCCGACGGCGACCGGATCGCCGGCGGCATCGCGCACCGCGACCAGCGGCCGGCCGTCGGGGTCGAGGTCGGTGAACTCCAGGCGAAGCACGTCGGTGCCGACGGCGACGTCGTCACCGGGCCCGGGGGAGCCGTCCACGAGGTCGCCGTGGGCGAGGGCCGGACCGGGCACGAGGACGAGGAGCACGAACGCGACCGTCGTCAACGTGGCGAGGACGGCGCCGCTGCGGGTCAGGAGAAGTCGGCGCATGCCAGCCGGTTGTCCATGGCGTCAGTCGGGTGGATGACGACCGACGGGGCGCCGTCGCCGACCCGCTGCTCGTTGGTGACCGTGACCTCGCCCGCGCCGTCGTCGTCGGCGGTGAAGGCGAGGTGGACCTCGTTGGGCGGCATCTCGCTGCCGTCGAGGTCGAACATGAAGTGCGGGCCGCCGTTGTCACTCGCGCAGGCCTCGGCGTGCAGGTGCGCCATGTAGGCGGTGTCGGGGGCGAGACCGGTCAACCGGATCGTGACAGTCGTGCCGTCGTCGTTCTGGGCCAACCACGCCTGCCCAGCCGCGCCGTCGCTGCCAGGCGGGGCGGTGTCGAGCACGGAGAACTCGCCGCTCGTGACGTCACCGTCGACCTCGTCGGCCGGCGTGGCACCGGGGTCGCCCATCGCCATGCCGTCCATGCCGTCCATGCCGTCCATGCCCGACATGTCGTCCATCATCGGCATGTCGGGATCGTCGTTAGCGCACGCGGCGCCCGCCAGGACCAGGGAGAGGGCAGCCGTCGTCGTCGCTGCTCGTCGGAGGTTCATGCCCCTCACGCTACCCAGGTGGCTGCCACGCAGCCGGGGTCACTTGCTGGTCGCGCGGCCGTACTGGCGCACCGAGAGGGGCACGAAGACCACCAGGATCAGCGCGATCCAGCCGAGCGTGTAGATGACCGGGTTCTGCATCGGCCAGGCCGACTGCTCGCCCAGGCCCGGCCCGACGTTGCCGAAGAGCTCGCGGCAGGCCTGGGTGAGGGTCGAGACGGGGTTCCAGTCGACGATCGTGCGCAGGACGCCGTCGAAGCTCTCCTGGGGCACGAAGGCGTTGGAGACGAACGTCAGCGGCATGATCACGATGAACGAGGCGTTGTTGATCACCTCGACGCTCGGCACGAGGAGGCCGACCAGAGCCATCACCCAGCTGATCGCGTAGGCGAAGAGCAGGAGCAGCAGGAAGCCGGCGAACATGTCGACGACGCCCTCGCGCACGCGCCAGCCGACCAGCAGCCCGGTCAGCGCCATGATGATGAGCGACAGCACGTTGTAGACGACGTCGGACGTCGTCCGCCCGACCAGGACCGCGGCTCGCGACATCGGCAGCGAGCGGAACCGGTCGATGATGCCCTTCTGCATGTCCTCGGCGAGGCCGGCACCGGTGAACGTGGCCCCGAAGACGACGGTCTGCGCGAAGATCCCGCCGATCAGGAACTCCGTGTAGTCGACGTCTCCTGGCACGTCGATCGCGGCACCGAAGACGTAGGCGAAGAGCAGGACGAACATGATCGGGCTGATCAGCACGAAGACCAGGACCTCAGGCACGCGCTTGATCTTGATCAGGTTGCGCTGGGCCACGACCCAGCCGTCGCTGATCGCGTGGGCGGCGGCTCCGCGCGTGGGCGCCGGCGGGGCGGTGGTGCCGGTGGGCTGGGTGGACTGATCGGTCATGAGGACACCTCGGTCGCGGGGGAGTCGGACTGGCCGGCGGCGTCGGTCTCGGTCGCGCGTCCGGTCAGGGAGAGGAAGACGTCGTCCAGCGTCGGACGGCGCAGGCCGATGTCGAGGACCTCGATGCCCTCGCTCTCCAGGTCGGTCAGGACTGAGCGGAGCGCCGAGGCGCCGCCGCTGACGGCCGCCGTGGCAGTGCGGTCGTCGACCTGGACGTCGCCGATCGCGACCGACGAAAAGGCCCGCAGGACGTCGTCCATGCGGGCGACGTCGCGCAGCACCACCTCGACGCGCTCACCGCCGGTCTGGGCCTTGAGCTCGTCGGCGGTGCCCCGGGCGATCGCGCGGCCGTGGTCGATGACGACGATGTCGTCGGCGAGCCGATCGGCCTCCTCGAGGTATTGCGTCGTGAGCAGCAGGGTCGAGCCACCGCCGACGAGCTCCTTGATGACGTCCCACATCTGCTGGCGGCTGCGCACGTCGAGCCCGGTCGTGGGCTCGTCGAGGATCAGCACCGGCGGCTCCGCGACCAGGGCGCCGGCGAGGTCGAGACGACGACGCATGCCACCGGAGTAGGTCTTCGACGGGCGGTCGCCTGCGTCGGAGAGGTCGAAGCGCTCCAGCAGCGTCCGGGCCCGCGCCCGCGCGGTGGCCTTGTCGAAGCCGTAGAGCCGCCCGACCATGGTGAGGTTCTCGAAGCCGGTGAGGTGCTCGTCGACCGCGGCGTACTGCCCCGAGAGCCCGATCTTGCGACGCACGCCCTGCGGGTCCTTGAGGACGTCGACGCCCGCGATCGTCGCGGAGCCTTCGTCGGGCACGAGCAGGGTGGCCAGGCAGCGCACGGCGGTGGTCTTGCCGGCGCCGTTGGGTCCGAGAAGCCCGAGCACCTTGCCCTCGGGAACCGTGAGGTCGAGCCCGCTGAGGGCCTCGACCTCCTTGTAGCGCTTGACGAGGCCACGCGCCTGGATCATGTCGGTCATCCGTCGTCCTTCTCCCCGGTGTGGTCGGTCCAACCACCCTCGCAGAGTAGGGACCGGCGCCGACACCCGCACTCATCGCCTCCGCGGCGTAATTCACGCGGTCGTGGTGAGCCGGGCGCCGGGACGTCGCGTGCGGTTCAGCAGGCGGCCGGCTGTCAGACACCTGGCCTTGCCAGGGTGCGTGTCATGACTGACACTCCCCCTGTGCCCACCGAGCACACCGTGCCGTCCCTCCCGCGCCGCCACGTCCTGGTCGGCGGCGCCGGTGCCGGCCTCGTCGCGGCGACGTCCCCGATGCTCTGGGTGCCGCCGGCCGCGGCCGCGGCGCGTCCCCGCGGCGTCCACCTCGTGTACGGCGACAACGCCCGCACCTCGATGACGGTCTCGTGGTCGACCCCGCGCTCGGTCGCGAAGTCGCGTCTTGAGATCGGGCCCGACCGCGGGCTGGGGCTGCGGGTGCCGGTGCGCAGCCGCTCCACCAAGGACCTCCGCACCGTCTACCACCACGGCACGGTCGAGGGGCTCGAGCCAGGCACGCGCTACCGCTACCGGATCACCCACCGGGGTGCCGGCGCGACCACGGGCACCTTCACGACGGCGCCTGCGCGGGCCGAGCGCTTCCGCTTCGCGGCGTTCGGCGACATGGGCGTCAACGCCGCGGCTGCCGCCCACGTGCAGCTCATCGACGCGATGAAACCGGACCTCTCCTTCGTGGTGGGCGACCTCTGCTACGCCGACAGCGCCGGCGGCACGGGCGCCGGCGGCGACACGTCGCAGGACTTCGCCGAGTGGGACCGGTGGCTGCGCCAGATCGAGACCAGCGCTGCCCGGGTGCCGTGGATGACCACGGTCGGCAACCACGAGATGGAGGAGGGCAACGGCGAGCTCGGCTACGCCGGATACCTCGACCGGTTCCGCAACCCACGCAACGGCGTGAAGGGCGCGCCGGTCACCTACTCCTTCGTCTACGGCAACGTCGCCTTCATCGCGCTCGACGGCAACGACGCCTCCTTCGAGATCTCGCGCAACGAGGGCTACCTCGGTGCGGCACAGGACCAGTGGCTCGAGCGACGGCTCGAGCGCTTCCGGGCCCGCGACGACATCGACTTCATCGTCGTCGGCTTCCACAACTGCATGTACTGCACCAATCTCGTGCACGCCTCGGACGGCGGCAACCGCACACGCTGGGAGCCGTTGTTCGACCGGTACTCGGTCGACCTCGTCGTGAACGGGCACAACCACTGCTACGAGCGCACCCACCCGTTGCGCGCCGGCGAGCCGGTCGTCGAGGCGCGCCGCGGCGCGGTGGTCGACAGCCGCAAGGGGACGACGTACCTCACCGCCGGCGGAGCCGGACAGGCCGTCTACCCGACCAGTGGGGCGCCGGTGTCGTACGTCGTCATGGACGGCGGCGTGCGGGTGCCCGAGACGACGCACTGGTCGGCGGTCACCGACAACCAGCACTCGATCGGGTTCGTCGACGTCGTCCCACGTCGTGGCGACCGACCGGCCCGGATGAACCTCACCGCCCTCGCGACCGACGGCACGGTGATCGACAAAGTGACCTTGAAGCGCGGCCGCTGAGCGGCGCTCCCACGCCGCCGGGTGCGATGCGGCAGGGTAGGCCCGTGCACTACGTCGGAGTCGATCTCGCCTGGGGGCTGCGTCAACCCACCGGACTGGCGGTGCTCGACGAGCACGGCCGGCTGCTCCACGTCAGCGCCGTGCGCACCGACGAGGAGATCGAGGCCGAGCTGGCGGCGTACGTCGCCGGTGACTGCCTCGTCGCGATCGACGCCCCGCTGGTGGTCAAGAACGCCACCGGGTCGCGGCCGGCCGAGCGCGCGCTGAGCAAGGACTTCCGCCGCTTCGACGCCGGCACGCACCCGTCGAACCTCGGCAAGCCGGAGTTCGCCGACGGCACCCGCGGAGCCCGGGTCGCCAAGATGCTGGGGCTCGACATCGACCCGCGCTCGGGCCGGGCTCGCCGGGCGATCGAGGTCTACCCGCACGCGGCCTCGATCGTGCTGTTCGGGCTGCCGAAGATCCTCAAGTACAAGAACAAGCCCGGCCGCGACCTCGACCTCCTGCGCAGCGAGCTGCTGCGCCTGATGGCGTTCGTCGAGGCCGGCGTGACCACCGACGAGACCTGGGCCGGGATCCGCTCGCAGGTCGAGCGCGCCACCCGCAAGAGCGAGCTGCGGGTCGTCGAGGACCAGGTGGACGCCGTCGTGTGCGCGCTCGTCGCGCTCGTCGCGCACCGCACGCCCGACCAGGTCACGACGTACGGCGACCTCGACACCGGCTACATCGTCACCCCGCGGCTCGGCACCGCCCCCACCCGCACCGACCTGGTGCGTGACGCCGTGCGCACCTATGCCGCCGACCACCCCGACCTCACGCTCGCCGGGCGTGAGATCGGAAGAGCA
>NZ_JAXMNS010000210.1:0-6444 GCF_034670285.1 Nocardioides sp.
ATCTCCTCGTACGACGGCGTGCTCTACGCCGACGCGGTGGCGGGTCAGAGCGCCGAGCGCGACTTCGAGGAGCGCAGCAGCGACGACCTCCACATCATCTACACCGGCGGCACCACCGGCTTCCCCAAGGGCGTCATGTGGCGTCACGAGGACTTCTGGCGCGTGCTCGGCGGCGGCATCGACTTCTACCGCGGCGAGCCGCTCTCGGAGTACGACCAGTCCGAGCAGGCCAAGCAGGACGGCCGGATGATCACCTTCCCGCTCAGCCCGCTCATGCACGGTGGTGCCCAGGCGGGGCTCCTCATGCACCTGTTCGCCGGCCACCTCACGATCGTGGAGCCGAAGTTCGACCCCAGGCGCACCTGGGAGATCATCGAGGCCGACAAGGTCCAGCTGATCTTCATGACCGGTGACGCGATGGCCCGCCCGCTCATCGAGGAGTACGAGCGCAAGGCCGCCACCGGCACGCCGTACGACGGGTCCAGCCTGTTCGCCATCTCCAGCAGCGCCGCGATCTTCAGCCCGCCGGTCAAGAAGCGCTGGATGGCGGCGTTCCCCGACGCGATCTTCACCGATTCGGTCGGAGCGTCCGAGACCGGGTTCCAGGGCATGGGCATGACCGACAAGGACGCCCCGGTCAGCACCGACGGACCCGTCGTGGGCCTCGGTCCGAGCTCGGTCGTGCTCGACGACGACAACCGGCCGCTGGACCTCGCCACGAACGTCGGCGTCGTCGGGCGCCTCGGTCGCGGCGGCTCGGTCCCCGTGGGCTACTACAAGGACCCCGAGAAGTCCGCCAAGACGTTCCTCCAGATCGACGGTGAGCGCTACTCGGTGCCGGGCGACTTCGCCCGCATCGAGGAGGGCAACCGCGTCACGCTGCTCGGTCGCGGGTCCAACTGCGTCAACACCGGCGGCGAGAAGGTCTACCCCGAGGAGGTCGAGATGGCGATCAAGGGCCACCCCGGCGTCTACGACTGCCTCGTCGTGGGCATCCCCGACGAGAAGTTCGGCCAGTCGGTTGCGGCCGTCGTCCAGCCCCGTGAGGGCCAGACGGTGGAGCTCGACGACCTGCGCGAGTACCTGCGTGCCCACCTGTCGGGCTACAAGCTGCCCCGCAGCCTGACGCTGGTGCCCGAGATCCCACGCAACGCGACCGGCAAGGCGCAGTACCCCCGCGCCAAGGAGATGATCCTGGCCGGCGCCGGCGAAGGGGTCTCGGCATGATGCGCAGCCCGCTGTGCGAGGAGTTCGGGATCGAGTACCCGATCTTCGCCTTCACCCCCTCCGAGCATGTCGCCGCCGCGGTCTCGCGCGCCGGCGGTCTCGGCGTCCTCGGCTGCGTGCGGTTCAACGACACCGAGGAGCTCGAGAAGACGCTCACCTGGCTCGACGACAACACCGACGGCAAGCCCTACGGCGTCGACATCGTGATGCCGATGAAGGTGCCCACCGAGGGCACCCAGCTCGACCTCGGCGCGATGATCCCCGACGAGCACAAGAAGTTCGTCGACGAGACGCTGCTCAAGCTCGGCGTGCCGCCGCTCCCCGAGGGCGAGGGTCGTGACGGCGTCCTGGGCTGGCTGCACTCCATCGCCCGCTCGCACCTCGACATCGCGCTGCAGCACCGGCCGGTCTTCATCGCCAACGCCCTCGGCTCGCCGCCGAAGGACGTGATCGACAAGTGCCACGAGCACGGCATCAAGATCGGCGCGCTCGCCGGGGCGGCCAAGCACGCGCTGAGCCACGTCGCCAACGGCGTCGACATCATCATCGCCCAGGGCTACGAGGCCGGCGGTCACACCGGCGAGGTCGCGAGCATGGTGCTCCAGCCCGACATCGTCGACGCCGTGGGCCCCGACATCCCGGTGCTCGGCGCCGGCGGCATCGGCTCGGGTCGCCAGATCGCCGCGTCGCTGGCGCTCGGCTCGCAGGGTGTCTGGATGGGCTCGATCTGGCTCGGCACCCAGGAGTACCAGCTCATGGGCACCGGCAACACCGAGGCGTGGGAGACCGCGTTCACGCGTGCCACGAGCAGCGACACGGTGCGCAGCCGCGTCTACACCGGCAAGCCGGCGCGTCTGCTCAAGACGAAGTGGACCGAGGCCTGGGCCGAGGAGGGCGCCCCCGCTCCGCTGCCGATGCCCCTGCAGAACCTGCTCGTCTCCGACGCGCACAACCGCATCAGCGCCGCCAACGACCCCGACGTCATCGCGATGCCGGTCGGCCAGATCGTCGGTCGGATGAACGAGGTGCGCCCGGTCGCCGAGGTGATGGCCGACCTGGTGTCCGAGTTCGAGGAGACCGTCGCGCGGCTCGACAAGCTGCGCTGAGGACACCCCCGAGCTTGCTCGGGAGGTGTCCTCGATGGTCGTCGAGCAAGGCGACGCGTGTCGAGACGCGGTGATGTCACCGCGGACGGGGCGTCCCGAGAATGATCGGAAGCTCCACCACGAAGAGGGCCCCGCCCGAGCAGCTCGCTCGGGCGGGGCCTTCGTCGTGCGTGCAGGTCAGGCGGGTTCGGCCGCCAGGGCCCGGCCGATGGTGAGCGCTTGCTCGGTCGCGCCGCCGAAGAGCAGCTCGAACCGTTTGGCGGTGGTGAAGTAGCGGTGCGCCTCGCCGTCGAGGTCGATGCCGACCCCGCCGTGCACGTGCACCGTCGTGTGAGCCAAGGCGTGGCCGGCGTCGGCTGCCCAGAGCTTGGCGGTGGCCACCTCGGTGGAGGCGTCCAGGCCCTCGCTGAGTCGCCAGACGGCCTGCCACAGCGTGAGGCGCTGACCGAGAATGTCGATGTAGCCGTTGGCCAGACGCTGCGAGACCGCCTGGAACGTGCCGATGGGCCGCCCGAACTGCTCGCGCGTCTTGGCGTACTCCGCAGTGAGGGCCAGCGCGCCCTCGGTGACCCCGAGCTGCTCGGCAGCACCGCAGATCGTCAGCAGCTGGCCCAGTCGCTCGGCCGCTGCGCCGTCGGTCGCGCCCAGCAGCTCGGCGCGCACGTCGGTCAGCTCGAGCCGGACCACGAGGTCGCGGTCGCTGGTGTGCTGCTCGATGCGACGCACGCCGTCGGCGGACGGGTCGACGAGGAAGACCCCGACGCCGTCCGTCGTGGTGGCCGTGACGAGGAAGGCCGCCGCGACGGCACCGGCGCGCACGATCTCCTTCGAGCCGGTGAGGCTCCAGCGTTCGCCACCCGAGGAGCTCGCCAGCACGGTCGGCCGCTCGGGAAGATGGCTGCGCTCCTCGGCGACCGCCGCAGTGAGCACCAGCGACCCGCCGGCCGCTCCGGGCAGGAGCGCGGAGCGCTGCGTCGCGGTGCCGAACTCGGCCACCACCATCGCGGCCGGCCCGTGCACGGCGAGGGGGACCGGCGCGACGGTGCGGCCGATCTCGACCAGCACGCGGCACAGCTCGACGAGGCCGAGTCCGGCACCGTCGTGCTCCTCGGGGATCGCGAGCGAGGTCAGCCCGGCGTCGCTCAGCTGCTGCCACAGGGCGGTGTCGACCCGGGTGCCGGTCGCCTCGACGGCCTTCTGGTGCTCGTTGGTCGCGCGGTCCCGCAGGATCTGCGCGGCCAGCTCGGCCGCGTCGTCCTGCTCGGTGGTGAAGGTGAAGTCCATGTCGTACGCCTCCTCAGCGCTTCGCAGCCGGCAGGCCGAGGCCCACGTAGCCGATGATGTCGCGCTGGATCTCGTTGGTGCCGCCGCCGAAGGTCATGACCAGCGACGAGCGGAAGTAGCGCTCGAGGCGCCCGGCGAGGACGGCGCCCTCGGAGTCTGCGGTGATGCCGGCCCGCGGCCCGACGATCTCCATCAACGTGCGATAGACCTCGGTGTTGAGCTCGGAGCCGTAGATCTTGATCGCCGACGCCTCGGCGGGGGAGAGAGGCACCCCGGCGTCCGCGTCGGCCGCGAGCTTCCAGTTGAGCAGGGTCAGCGCCTCGACGCGGGCGTGCACCCGCCCGAGGGCGATCTGCACCCACTCGGAGTCGATGACGCGCTGCCCGTCCGGGTTCTTCGTCTGCTGGGCCCACTCGCGCACGAGCTTGAGGGAGTGGATCGTCGGCGCGGCCGAGGTCAGCGAGACCCGCTCGGCGTTGAGCTGGTTGGTCATCAGGTTCCAGCCACCGTTGAGGTCGCCGACCAGGTTGTCGGCCGGCACGCGCACGTCCTCGTAGTACGTCGCGCTTGTGCCGACCCCGGCCACGGTGTGCACCGGTGTGTAGGAGACGCCGGGGGCCTGGGCCGGGACCATGATCATCGACAGACCCTTGTGGCGAGGGAGGTCCGGGTCGGTGCGGCACGCCAGCCAGATCCAGTCGGCGTACTGGATGAGGGAGGTCCACATCTTCTGTCCGTTGACGACCCACTCGTCGCCCTCGCGGGTCGCCTTGGTCTGCAAGGACGCCAGGTCGGTTCCGGAGCCGGGCTCGGAGTAGCCGATGGAGAAGTGCAGGTCGCCGGCGAGGATGCGGGGGAGGAAGTACTCCTTCTGCGCGTCGGTGCCGTAGCGCATGATCGTCGGTCCGACGGTGTTGAGCGTCAGGTAGGGGATCGGTACGCCGGCCACGGCTGCGGCGTCGGTGAAGATGAGCTGCTCGATCATCGAGCGCGCCTGGCCGCCGTACTCCTTCGGCCAGCCGATGCCCAACCAGCCGTCGGTGCCGATCTGGCGGATCACCTCCTTGTAGACGCCGGCCTCGCCGAACTCGCCGGTGGCCGAGGCCAGTCCGGCGCGGCGTTCGGGGGTGACGAGGGCGCTGAAGTACTCCTTCAGCTCGGCTCGGAGGGTCAGGTGCTCGGGCTCGAGGGCTACACGCATGGCGCAAGACTAGAACGTGTTCTCGTTTTCGGCTAGCCTCGGGTCTCGACCCAGGAACGACGTCGTACGACACCGGAGGACCCCATGAGTGAGACCCGCATGCTCGACCAGGGCAGCGCGCCCGAGCGCTTTGCTCGCGGCTGGCACTGTCTCGGCCTCGCGAGTGCGTTCGCCGACGGCAAGCCGCACGGCATCGAGGCCTTCGGGACCAAGCTCGTGGTCTGGCAGGACACCAAGGGCGACCTCCAGGTCCTCGACGGCTACTGCCGTCACATGGGCGGCGACCTGACCCAGGGCTCGGTCAAGGGCGACGAGATCGCGTGTCCCTTCCACGACTGGCGCTGGGGCGGTGACGGCAAGTGCAAGGCCATCCCGTACGCCCGACGCGTCCCGCTGCGCGCTCGCACCCAGAAGTACGCCACCGCGATCCGCAACCAGCAGCTGATGATCTGGCACGACACCGAGGGCAGCGCTGCCGACCACGACCTCCTGCCTCCCGAGCTGCCTGGCGTCGGCACCGACGATTACACCGACTGGTCCTGGGAGGTCGTGCCGATCACCGACTCCCACTGCCGCGAGCTGATCGACAACGTCGTCGACATGGCGCACTTCTACTACGTGCACTTCTCGTTCCCCACGAGTTTCCGCAACGTCTTCGAGGGTCACGTCGCGACCCAGTTCATGGAGTCGAAGGGGCGCCCCGACATGAGCGGCGGGTACGGCGACGCCGAGATGTTCCTCAAGTCGGAGGCGACCTACTACGGGCCGTCGTACATGATCAACTGGCTCGACGTCGACTACAAGGGCTTCCTCACCGAGGTCATCCTGATCAACTGCCACATCCCGACCGGACCCAACTCGTTCACCCTGCAGTACGGCATCACGGTCAAGAAGCCCGAGGGCATCGACGAGCCCACGGCCCAGTTCATCGCCAAGAAGTACGCCGAGATGTTCGGCGGGGGCTTCCTCCAGGACGTGCACATCTGGAAGAACAAGGTCCCCGTGCAGAACCCGCTGCTCTGCGAGGAGGACGGGCCGGTCTACCAGCTTCGCCGCTGGTACGAGCAGTTCTACGTCGACGTCGCCGACATCGCCCCCGAGATGACCGACCGGTTCGAGTTCGAGGTCGACACCACCAAGGCCAACGAGTACTGGCAGGAGGAGGTGGCTGACAACCTCGCCAAGCGTGCCCAGCAGGAGTCGGATGCGGCGGCCGCATCCGACTCCTCTGCCACCGCGGACGCCTAGGCCGTCCCGATGGCCTCGTTCGTCCCCACCAGCTCCGACACCCTCGAGGACCAGCGCCTCTACACGCAGGCGCGCCAGACCGAGGTCGCCTGCCTCGACTGCCTCGCCCGGGTCGGGGTGAAGAAGAACAGCGAGCACCAGACCTCGATCCAGTGGACCGCTGCGGCTCGCGCGGCGTGCCCCGAGCTCGCGCGACGCGACGTCACTGCCGTGGACGGCTCCGGCAGGTCGGTTCACGAGGGCTGTCCACGGATGGGGGCGAGCATCGACGCGGCTGCTCGCGAGGGGAGAATCCCCCTCGGCGCCGAGGACGGCTACTGAGGCGTCGCCCGCACTTCCCCCACGAACACGAAAGAGACCTGTGGAGTTCACGTCGTA
>NZ_JAXMNS010000211.1:0-6389 GCF_034670285.1 Nocardioides sp.
GCTGGATGCAGGAGGCGGCCGCCAACGACTCGGTGGCCGGGATCCCGGCGCTCCAGGAGTCGCTGGCCGACGTGCAGGAGTGGCTGAGCACGTGGACGTCGTACGTCGTGCGCGTCGAGGGCCGCCTCGTGGGCGCCGTGCGCGGGCGACTGGACGGCGACGTCTGGGACATCGGTCGGATCATGGTGGCCCCCGACCTGCAGGGCAAGGGGCTCGGACGGGTGTTGCTCGAGCACATCCAGCAGGTCGCGCCGCCGGCGGCGACGTCGTACATCCTGACGACGGGCCACCGCAGCGAGGGCAACCAGCGGATGTACAAAAAGGCCGGCTTCCGGCTGCGTCGCGACCTGGAGGCACCGCCCCTGGCGGTGCTCCTCACCAAGCCCCGCCGTTGACTTGGGACGGTGCGGGCGCCTGTGGCAGACTCCACGCTGGTCCAGTCACCGAAGTTCGCTCCGAGGAACGCACGGAGGAGCTGCGTCGGGTCCCCGCCACAGGGGGAGCCCACGCCGCCGGTCATCGCGCTGGACCTGCACGACTCCGGCACCATCACAACGAATTCCGCGGCTGACCTGTGGCACTCGCGAGGAGATCACCATGAGCAACAACCTCATCACCGAGATCGGCAACGCGCAGAAGCGCACCGACGTCCCCGCGTTCCGCGGCGGCGACACGATCAAGGTCCACGTCAAGGTCGTCGAGGGCAGCCGCTCGCGTGTCCAGATCTTCCAGGGCGTCGTCATCCGCGTCCACGGCTCGGGCATCGGCCGCACCTTCACCGTCCGCAAGGTCTCCTTCGGTGTCGGCGTCGAGCGCACCTTCCCGCTGAACTCCCCGATCTTCGAGGAGATCGAGATCGTGACCCGCGGTGACGTGCGTCGCGCCAAGCTCTACTACCTGCGCAACCTCCGCGGCAAGGCCGCGAAGATCAAGGAGCGCCGCGAGCTCTGAGTCGGGTCCCCACCCGCACTCTCATCCTCGCGACCTAGGCTTCGTGCGTGAACGACGACCAGCACCCCACCGGCACCGACGACGAGGTCGCTGCGACCTCCCCGGACGGGCCGGAGGGACTGGTCGACTCGGACGCTGCTGCGCCCGCCGAGCCTGAGGTCGACGACGTACGCCGCGGGCTGCCCCTCTGGCAGGAGTCGCTCCTGCTGGTCGGGGCGGCCGTCGTGCTGGCTGTTGTCCTGAAGGTCCTGTTCGTGCAGGCCTTCTACATCCCGTCGGCCTCGATGGAGCCCGCTCTGGTCGAGAACGACCGGATCCTGGTGCAGAAGCCGTCCTACTGGTTCGGCGGCGAGCCGTCGCGCGGCGACGTCGTGGTCTTCGAGGACCCGGGCGGCTGGCTCGGCGCCGACGAAGAGGTCGAGGTCACCGGCGTCCGGAGCCTCCTCGCCACGGTGGGGCTCTACCCCGACGGTGGACACCTGGTGAAGCGTGTCATCGGCGTCGCCGGCGACACGATCACCTGCTGCGACGACGAAGGCCGGCTGCTGCTCAACGGGGAGCCCCTCGACGAGGGCGACTACGTCGCCGAGCGGCCCGAGGGCATCCAGTGCGACGGGCCGATGATCTCCACCTGCAACTGGTCGGCCGGTCCGGTCCCGGAGGGCACGGTCTTCGTGATGGGCGACAACCGCTCCGACTCCGCCGACTCCAGCTATCACGTGTGCCTGGTCGGCGAGACCGACTGCACCGACAACCCCTACATCGACACCGACCTGGTCGTGGGCAAGGTGTTCTCGGTGGTGTGGCCGCTGAGCAACTTCGGTCTGGTGTCCGGTGAGGACTCCCTCAGCGACCTGCCCGACGCCGACTGACCACTCTGCGTCAGCGAGAGGTGGTCGTCGATGAGTGACCTGCCGCGCGGATCGACCGTCCGGCGCGATGCAGGCCTCTACGGCTACGAGCGCGCGCTGCGCCGCCACGGTGTCGAGCTGATCGCGGGCGTCGACGAGGCCGGTCGAGGTGC
Organism: Nocardioides sp.; assembly: GCF_034670285.1. GTDB lineage: Bacteria > Actinomycetota > Actinomycetes > Propionibacteriales > Nocardioidaceae > Nocardioides. Next base: position 1,976 of record NZ_JAXMNS010000211.1, read on the forward strand.
GTGCGCCGGTCCGCTCGTCGCCGGCGCAGCCATCCTGCCCGCGGGCGCCGCCGGGATCGTGCCGGGCCTGGCCGACTCCAAGCTGCTCACCGAGAAGGCACGCGAAAAGTGCTACGACCAGATCGTGCGCCGGGCGCTCGCCTGGTCGGTCGTGGTGGTCGAGCACGACGAGTGCGACCGGTTGGGCATGCACGTCGCCAACATCGAGGCGCTGCGCCGCGCCGTGGCGCAGCTGGGGGAGCGCCCGGAGTACGTCCTCACCGACGGCTTCCCGGTCGACGGTCTGGGAGTGCCGGGCCTCGCGGTGTGGAAGGGCGACCGGGTGGCGGCCTGCATCGCGGCTGCCTCGGTGCTGGCCAAGGTGACCCGTGACCGACTCATGGTCGATCTCGACGAGCAGTGGCCGCTCTACGACTTCAAGACCCACAAGGGCTACATCACCGACACCCACACCGCGGCGCTGACTGCTCACGGGCCGTGCGACATCCACCGGATGCGATTCGTCAACGTACGGCGTGCGGCCGGCCTCGAGCCGCTCCCGGAGTCCTGAGCAGGCTCAGCGCACCCGCTGAGGCAGGCCGAAGACCGTCTGCACACCCGTCGAGAAGAGCACGGACTCCGGTGCCGCGTCCGCCACCCCGGGCAGTCCCGCAGCAGCGACCAAGTCGTCGTCCAGGGTGACGAGCTCGGCCCGCCGCAACGGCCAGGGACCGTGCGTGTTGGGGATCCACAGGGTCTGGCCCAGCACGGTGGAGTGCAGCCCGAAGCGAGCGGTCAGGAACAGGTCGAGCGCGGAGGGCTCCTCGATCTCCTCGCCGATCCGGATCTCGAGCGTGCTGCGTGGATGCGCGCCGGTGCGCCGTTCGGTCTCGTAGCGCAGGTGCCTCCCGGTCACGTCGGCCGCCGCGAGCGAGTCCAGCGCCGGCGTGCGCGACATCCGGGCGTACTTGTAGGGCACGCCGAAGCCGACGTTCGCGCCCAGGACGACCGCCAGCCGCTCGGCCTCGAGGGAGCAGAAGACGACGCCGTGCCGGCCCTGGTCGTCGACGGAGTAGAGACGCACGTTGGTCTCCAGGAAGGTGCCGAGGTGGGGGATCGCCGGTCCGGCACCGAGCCCGGCGTCGACCATGTGGAAGGGGATCAGCCCCACCCAGGCGCTGCCGTCGTGCAGGTCGGGCCGGACGCCGCGGGGGAGGAGTGGTGCGACGCGCGCGGGGTCGACGCGCCAGTGGACGAACGAGATGTCGCGCCACCACTGGTGCATGATCTGGCGAGTCGGCAGCGGCGGGCCCTGCCCGGGGTGGCTGGGCTGCTCGGTGAGGTCCATCCCCCTACGATGACATCGCAGTCTGATCCCGAAGTAGACCTGATGCAGAGCCGACAGGAGTGCGATGAGCGCCGAGGACCTCGAGAAGTACGAGACCGAGCAGGAGCTCACCCTCTATCGCGAGTACCGCGACGTCGTCGGGATCTTCAAGTACGTCGTCGAGACCGACCGCCGTTTCTACCTGTGCAACCAGGTCGACGTGAAGGCGCGCACCGAGGCCGGGGACGTGTTCTTCGAGGTGTCGATGGCTGATGCCTGGGTCTGGGACATGTATCGCCCGGCGCGCTTCGCCAAGAACGTGAAGGTGCTGACGTTCAAGGACGTCAACGTCGAGGAGCTCGCCGACGCCGACATCGAGCCGCCCAAGCCCTCCTGAGGCGCGCGCTCTCCGCCCGATCGGGCCAGGGGGGCACTAGTCCTTTCGGTCAGACTTCGTCTGGTTACCTCGCGTGACCGGGCCCGCACGGCCTACCCTGAGGGAGATGCCGACCATGGGGGTCGCGGCCGATGAGAGGCAATGATGAAGCTCCGAGAGCTGCGCGGGCGCCGTCGTGACGACGGGGCCGCTGCTGTCGAGTTCGCCTTCATCGCTCCGCTCCTGATCTTCCTTCTCCTCGCGATCGTGGGCTACGGCTACATGCTGAGTTTTCGCCAGGCCATGAGTCAGGCGGCCTCCGAGGGCGCCCGCGCTGCAGCGGTCGCGCCGGCAGGTGTGCCTCAAGCCGCGGCCGGCGGAGCCGACAGCATCAGCACGCGTGCGATCGACGCGATCAACCAGGGCCTCGGTGGCTATGGCGTGACCTGCACGTCGGGCGGCGTGCTCGAGCGCAACGGAACCGCCGCCGGCACGTGCGTGGTCACCTTCACGAGTGCGTGCTCGGCCAGCAGCACCGGTGCCACCTGCGCGAAGGTCGCCCTCGACTACGCCTACAAGGACAACTCGTTGCTCCCCAGCTTCCCTGGCCTCGGCATCGTCCTGCCCAGCAGCCTCGCCTACACGGCGGAAGTCGAGCTGAGCTGAGATGTCCCTCACCGAACGTTGGGCCGCGCGCCGAGCACGGGCCCGCGACGAGCGCGGTGCCGTCGCAGTCCTGATGGTGAGTGCCGTGGTGGTTCTCGTGCTGATCGCCGCCTTCGCGGTCGACCTCGGGATGCAGCGCGTCGCCCGCCGCGACATGCAGTCGCTGGCGGACACCGTCGCTCTCGACCTCTCCCGCCTGCTCGACGGCCGTACGACCAGCGAGATCCGGAGCGGGACGGCAGTCCCGCAGGTGGAGGCGCTGTCGACCTCGCTGAACAGGTCCGTCAACCGCAACGTCGGAACGACGCTCGGTGAGCCGACCGCCGGTTGCACGTCTGGCGCACAGGGCACCGTCAGCTCAGTCTCCGGAGCGTGCGTCCGCGCGTTCCTCGTGCTGGTTCTGCCCGACGGGTCCTACGCCACGACCCCAGATGGGTGGCCGGTCGAGACGACGGGCGCCGTGATCCCCACCGGCGTCGTGGTCGACACGCGCACCACCGTCCCCTTCGCCTTCGGTGGTCTGACCGGAGTCGGTGCGGGTGACGTCGGTCGTTCGGCCGTGGCCATCAACCAGCAGAGCGCCTGCTTCAAGCTCGGGTCGTACGCTGCTGCGGTCAACAGCGGCGATGCCGCGCTCCTGGCCCCGCTCAACGGGCTCCTGGGGCTCAACCTCGACCTTCTCTCCTACCAGGGGCTCGCCGGGGCCGACCTGAGTATCGCCGACCTCGTCGCCACTGGACTCCTCGGCGGCACGCCGGACGAGGTGCTCAACAGCGAGACGACCGTCGGTGAGTTCGTCGCCGCCTCGATCCAAGCCCTGCAGAACGACGGTGACGACGCCACGGCTGGCGGTGAGGTGGACGTCGAGGAGGAGAACGACGTCGCGACCGTCGTCCTCCAGCAGGTGGTCGCGGCCGGGGTCGACGTCGGCCAACCGGTGCGCGTCGGAGAGCTGGTCAACGTCGACCCCAGCGACACCGCAGGGCTCATGGCCGACTTCAACCTCCTCGACCTCGTCGCGGGCACGGTCCTCCTCGCCGACGGCGACTCCGCGGTCTCCATCCCTGCGCTGACCGCTGGTACGGCCGGCATCGGCACGATCAGCTCGACGTTGAAGGTGATCGAGCGATCCCGCCTCGCGTGTGGCACGGTCGCCCTGGCCCCATCGGTCACTGAGTGCGAAGCCAGCACGGTTCCGCGCCCGCGGGGTTGTGCCCTCAACTCTCAGCTCACCGGCAAGGTCACGATCCCGCTCACTCTGGGCGCGATCAACGGGTTCGTGGTCTCCAACGCCACGAGCGTCCTCGACCTGAGCCTGGGCAACGCTGCGGGTGTGCTGACCTCCCCTGCTCCGGTCTGTCGGGCCGGCACAGCCGGAGAGCCCGATCAGCTCACCGTGCGCACCCGCACCTCAGCGGTGACCTCGACGCTCGCCACCAGCCTGCAGCTGAAGCGGGTCATCGAGGTTGCCCTCCCGGGAGTGCCGGCCGTGGTCGTCGCCGGCGTCACCGTCACTCCAGCGATCCCCGGGCAGAACATCCGGGTCGTCGTGGAGTTCTCGGCTTCCAACCTCGCCAGCGTGCCGACCGCCGAGAACACCAAGGACAACGCGCTTCTCGTGCCGCCGAACGACGAGACGCCGGTCTCGGGCAACTCCAAGGCAGCGCTCGGCAACCCGACGGTTGCGGCCAGCTCGGACATCAGCGTGAAGATCGACAACAACGGTGACGGTGTCGGCGACGTCGCCCTCTCGACGCTCGGCACCGTGGTCGAGGTCGCGGTGAGCGCCGTGATCGACCCGATCATCAACACCGCGGTGTCGCAGGTTCTCAACGTCGCACTCCCGGCCGTGACCGGCCCGCTGGTCAACAGCCTCAACAACCAGCTGATCAACCCGCTGGCCGACCTGTTGGGCCTCGAGGTCGCGGGCGCCGACGTCTTCGCCGTGCAGCGGCCCACCTGCGAGACCCCGCGCCTCGCCGGCTGATCCCCGGGATCCACAACCCCGAGTCGTCCACAGACACGCCGCGAAAGCTGCTTGTCCACAGCGCGCGCCGACGACCTCC
>NZ_JAXMNS010000212.1:0-6385 GCF_034670285.1 Nocardioides sp.
ATCGGCCAGATCGCCCCGCAGCTCGCGCCGCTCGAGGAGAACGTCCTCGACATCACGCTCAACAAGCAGACGTTCTCCGAGGGTGGCAAGCAGATCCTGGTCACGGCCATCGACCTCAAGCTGCTCCCCGCGGCGTCCGAGGCGTTCGGCGCCTCGCTCGTCGAGGCCCAGATCGCCAGCTCGACCTGTGGTCCCAACGGTCGGGTCGCCCCGACCGCCACGCCGACGCCGACCCCCGAGCCGACGAAGACCCCCACGCCTGAGGTGCCGACGATCGTCGACGCCGGCGCGGCCGGTCCGGTCTCCGACGGCCCCGGCAGCCCGCTGCTGTGGGGCATGATCGCGGTGACGGTCGCCGGAACCGGCGCGGTTGCCGGAAGGCGCCTGCTGAACCGATGACCGGCAACGGCCCGGGTCTTCTCAACGCCGAGCGCCGCCGTACGGGGGTCACTGCAGTTCTGGTGATCCTCGTGGCGGCGCTCGCGCTGGCCATCCTCGATGGTCCGGAGACCCGGGTCGTTCCTGGTTTTTCGAACCCCGCGGGTGACTCCGCAGCGGCAGACGGATCGGCGGTCCGGACCTCGGCCCAGGGCGGCGGTGACGCGCTCATCGTGCCCACGATCGGCCTGAACGCTGCGTTGATCGACATCCAGATCGACCCGGACGGCGTGCTGACGCCGCCGTCGGACTACACCGAGGTCGGCTACTGGGACGGCAGTGCCTCCCCGGGCGCGCGCTCGGGCCAGACCGTCGTCACCGGGCACACCGTGCACACGGGCGGGGGCGTGATGAACCGCCTCGGCAGCGTGGTGCAGGGCGACCCGCTCCAGATCCGCTTCGACGGCGATCTCGTCGACTACCGGGTGCGCAAGGTCGTCACGATGACCAAGGCGGAGGTCGCGGCTGCGGCACAGGACCTCTTCGGCCAGGACCGCCGCAAGGGACGTCTCGTCCTCGTCACCTGCACCGACTGGGACGGCGCCGACTACCAGTCGAACATCATCGTCTTCGCTGACGAGTACCGCCCCGTCTGATCAGACGGGGCGGTCTGCCGGTCTCTGCGTCAGAGGGACTTCAGGACGTGGATGGCGACCTCGCCGGCGAGGAGGGGTCCGAGGACCTCGAAAGCCTTGCCGACGTGGGGCTGGGTCATGTGGGCGTCCAGGTCGCTCTGGGCGGTCCACTCCTCCACGGTGACGTAGACGCCGGGGGCGGTGGCCGAGGCGAAGACCTCGTAGGCCAGGCAGCCCGCGTCGCCACGCGAGGAGGCGGCGAGCTCGGCGAGGGCCGGAGCGGCCTCGGCGGCACGCTCGGGGTCGAGCGGGATGGTCGCGATGACGCGCAGGTTCGTGCTCTCTTCACTCATGGCCCGACCCTAGCCCCCCGTGGGGTGGCGGAGGCGGCCGTTAGGCTCGCCGACGTGAGCATCCTCGATGACGCCCGCGAGGGCATGAACCCCGACATCCGCCCGCAGGACGACCTCTTCGGCCACGTCAACGGCCGGTGGCTCGACGAGGTCGAGATCCCCGCCGACCGCTCCGGCTGGGGCCCCTTCATCCAGCTCGCCGACGCCGCCGAGCAGCACGTCAAGGAGATCATCACCGAGCTCGGCGACAAGGTCGCCTCCGGCGACACCGTGGACGGCGCCGACGCCGAGGACGCCCGCAAGATCGGCGACCTCTACGCCTCGTTCATGAACACCGAGGCGATCAACGCCCGCGGCCTCGAGCCGCTGCGCCCGTTGCTGGACGCCGTCGAGGGGCTGCGCGACGTGCGCGACCTGGCGGCGTTCCTCGGTGAGTTCGAGCGGATCGGCGGCCACGGCATCTTCGGCTCGCACGTCGACACCGACGCCCGCGACTCCGACCGCTACCTCCTCCACCTCCGCCAGGGCGGGCTCGGACTGCCCGACGAGTCCTACTACCGCGACGACAAGTTCGCCGAGCAGCGTGAGGCCTACGTCGCCTACCTCACCTCCCTGCTGACCCTGGGTGGGCACGCTGACCCGGCCGCCGCGGCGCGCACGGTCTTCGAGATCGACTCGCAGATCGCGATCGGTCACTGGGAGCGTTCCGACACCCGCGACGTGCAGAAGACCTACAACCTGCTCACCCACGACGAGCTGGTGGCGCTCTGCCCGAACTTCGACTTCGACGCCTACACCAAGAACCTCGCCGGGGCGGGCGTCTCGCCCGAGGCCGTCCTGGCCGAGGTGATCGTCGGGCAGCCGTCCTTCTTCGAGCACCTCTCCGGCGTGCTGGGCGACGTCCCCCTCGAGGACCTCAGGGCGTGGCTCCTCAGCCACGTCCTGCGGTCGGCCGCGGCCTACCTCACCGACGACTTCGTCGAGACCAACTTCGACTTCTACGGCCGCACGCTCAGCGGCACCCCCGAGCTGCGCGCCCGCTGGAAGCGCGCGGTGTCGTTCGTCGAGGGAGCCGTCGGCGAGGCGGTGGGCAAGGAGTACGTCGCCCGCCACTTCCCGCCCAGCTCGAAGGCGCTGATGGACGACCTGGTCGCCAACCTGCTGTCCGCCTACCGGGTCTCGATCGAGGCGCTCGACTGGATGACGGAGGAGACCAAGGAGCGCGCCTACGAGAAGCTCGCGACCTTCCGCCCGAAGATCGGCTACCCCGAGAAGTTCCGCGACTACTCCGACCTCGTCGTGACCGCCGACGACCTCGTCGCCAACGTGCACGCAGCCTCGGCGTTCGCGACCGATCGCGAGCTCGCCAAGATCGGTGCCCCCGTCGACCGCGACGAGTGGTTCATGCTGCCGCAGACCGTCAACGCCTACTACAACCCCGGCACCAACGAGATCTGCTTCCCGGCCGGCATCCTGCAGAAGCCGTTCTTCAGCCCCGACGCCGACCCGGCCGAGAACTACGGCGGCATCGGCGCGGTGATCGGCCACGAGGTCGGCCACGGCTTCGACGACCAGGGCGCGCAGTACGACGGCCAGGGCAACCTCAACGACTGGTGGACCGCTGACGACAAGGCGGCCTTCGAGGTGAAGTCGAAGGCGCTCGTGGCGCAGTACGACGACTTCTCACCGCGCGCGCTGCCCGACGAGAAGGTCAACGGCTCCCTGACGGTCGGGGAGAACATGGGCGACCTCGGTGGGCTGACCATCGGCCACAAGGCCTACGTGATCAGCACCGACGGCGCCGCGACGATCGAGGACCGCCGCAAGGTCTTCCTCAACTGGGCCTACGTGTGGCGCACCAAGCGCCGCAAGGAGCAGGAGCAGCAGTACCTCACGATCGACCCGCACAGCCCGCCGGAGTTCCGCGCCAACATCGTGCGCAACCTCGACGAGTTCCACGAGGTCTTCGAGACCGCCGAGGGTGACGGCCTGTGGCTCGACCCGAGCGAGCGCGTGCGGATCTGGTAGTCGGCCGCAACGGCCCGGGTCGACCAGGTCGACCCGGACCGGGCTGAGACCCGAGCTGCGGGCCGAGCTGAGGGGATCAGCCCAGCAGGCGCTTGTCGGCGACGGCGAGGCGTCGCGCGAGCTCGGCGGCGATGCCGCGCAGCACCTCGGGGTGCTTGTGGATGAGCGCGTCGAACTCGCGCGGGCCGATCACGAGCAGCGTCATGTCGGTGGTGGCGGTGACGGTGGCGCTACGGGTGAGCGTGTGGTCGAGCAGCGCCATCTCACCGATGACCGTGCCGGCACCGACGGTGTTGAAGACCTCGTCGGCCCCGGTGACCTCGGCCTCGCCCTCGACGATGACGAAGGCTTCCTTGGCGGCCTGGCCGACCTCGATGAGCACGTGACCGTCGGGCACCTTCACCTGGTCGACGAGGCTCGCGATGTGCTTGAGCTCCTTGGGCGAGCAGCGGGCGAACAACGAGACCTGGGCGAGCAGGTCGACCTTCGGGTCACGAGCCATGAGAGTTCTCCTGGGGTGGACGTGGGTGAGTCGGACGGAGCCGGGACTCCGGGTGCTTGCGAACCTACAGGGACCGGGCCCCGCGGTCACTCGCCCTCAGGGTGTCCTTTCGAGGTGTCCCGACCAGGTGTCCCGCGCGCTGTCGGGGGCCGCTGATAGACAGACGACATGAATTCTGGTGCGGCAACTGATCCCGCGGAGGTCCGCGCAGCGGCCGAGCGACACCTCCAGGCACTGGTGGGCGACGAGAGCGCCGTCCTGCGCGAGGACCAGTGGACGGCGATCGAGGCCCTCGCGGTCGGACGACGCCGCGCGCTCGTCGTGCAGCGCACCGGCTGGGGCAAGTCGGCGGTCTACTTCGTCGCGACGCTGCTCCTGCGTGAGCAGGGGGCCGGCCCGACCGTGATCGTCTCGCCACTGCTCGCGCTGATGCGCAACCAGATCGAGGCCGCGCAGCGTGCAGGCATCCGCGCGGTGACGATCAACTCCACCAACCTCGAGCAGTGGGAGGAGACCCACCGCGCGATCAACGCCGGCGAGGTCGACGTGCTGCTCGTGAGCCCCGAGCGGCTCAACAACCCGGGCTTCCGCGACGAGGTGCTGCCGCGTCTGGCGGCCACCTGCGGCCTGCTCGTGGTCGACGAGGCGCACTGCATCAGCGACTGGGGCCATGACTTCCGACCCGACTACCGCCGGATCCGCACGCTGCTGGGCGAGCTGCCCGACGGCATCCCGGTGCTCGCCACCACTGCCACCGCCAACGCACGCGTCACCACCGACGTCTCCGAGCAGATGGGCCAGGACACCCTGGTGCTCCGGGGCTCGCTCGACCGCGAGTCGCTGCGCCTCGGCGTCGTCCGGCTCAAGACCGCCCAGCAGCGACTGGCGTGGCTGGCCGACCACCTCGCCGAGCAACCCGGCTCGGGCATCGTCTACTGCCTCACGGTCGCGGCCACCCAGGAGGTCGCCGACTACCTGCGCTCCCGCGGCCACGCCGTCGCCGCCTACTCGGGCCAGACCGAGACCACCGAGCGCCAGGCGCTCGAAGGCGCGTTGATCCGCGGCGAGGTCAAGGCCCTGGTCGCGACCAGTGCCCTGGGCATGGGCTTCGACGCCCGCCTGGGCTTCGTGGTCAACCTCGGAGCCCCGGGGTCGCCGGTCTCCTACTACCAGCAGGTCGGCCGTGCCGGGCGTGGCGTCGACCCCGACCCCGGTGCGACCGTCGTCCTGCTCCCCGCGATCGAGGACCGCGACATCTGGGCCTACTTCGGCTCCCTGGCCTTCCCGCCGGAGGCGCAGGTGCGCGAGACCCTCGAGGTCCTCGACACCGCCCGGCGCACGATGAGCACGGCCGCGCTCGAGACCCACGTCGAGCTGAGCCGCACCCGGCTCGAGCAGATGCTCAAGGTGCTCGACGTCGACGGCGCCGTACGACGCGTGCGCGGCGGGTGGGAGGCCACCGGGCAGCCGTGGAGCTATGACGAGGAGCGCTACCGCCGGGTCCGTGAGGCCCGCGAGCGCGAGCAGCAGGCAATGCTCGACTACCTCGCAACAGACGTCTGCCGGATGCGCTACCTGCGCGAACAGCTCGACGACCCCGACGCGGTCGACTGCGGCCGCTGCGACAACTGCGGCGGACTGACCCTCGACGCCTCCGTGTCCGAGGCAGCCGTCAGCGAGGCCGAGGAGCGCCTGGGTCGGCCCGGAGTGGTCGTCGAGCCGCGCAAGATGTGGCCCACCGGGCTCTCCTCGATGGGCATCGACCTCAGCGGCAAGATCAAGGCCGGCGCAGGCGAGGGTCGCGCGATCGCTCGGCTCACCGACCTCGGCCACGGTCAGGCCCTGCGTGAGCTGTTTCGCGAGACCACGCCCGACGGTCCGGTCCCGACGTCGCTCGTGCGCGCGATGGTCGAGGTGCTGAGCGACTGGCGACCGCGTGTCGACGGCATCGTCGTGGTCGAGTCCGAGCGCCGGGGCGCGCTCACCGCCGACCTCGCCGACGGGCTCTCGCGCTACCTCCGCAAGCCGGTCCTGGGCCGCTACGCGATCGCCGACCCCGAGGTCGCTCCCGGTCAGGGCGCGATGAACTCCGCCCAGCGGGTCGCTGCCGTCGGGCGCCGCTACTCCCTGACCCTCGACGGCGACGTCTCCGGAGCCTCGGTGCTGCTCGTCGACGACCAGGTGATCACCGGGTGGACCCTCACCCGGGCGGCCGCCGCTCTGCGCGCGGCCGGGGCGGACGCCGTCCTGCCCCTGACGCTCGCCACCCAGACCTGAGACCAGACCTGAGACCGGACCTGAGAGCGGGACCGTCAGGTCGACACCGCCTAGGCTCGGCTCATGCGCTTCGGCATCACGATCCTGACCGACCTCCCCTGGTCGGAGTCCCGTCCTCGCTGGCAGGCCGCGGAGGAGATGGGCTTCGACCACGCCTGGACCTACGACCACCTGGTGTGGGGAGGTCTGCCCCAGGCGCCCTGGACCACCGC
>NZ_JAXMNS010000213.1:0-6375 GCF_034670285.1 Nocardioides sp.
CCGAGGACAACCCCGCCTTCGCCGGCATGCACGAGGCCGGGGCGCACGTCGTCGGCGCCTCGCTCGAGGCGTTCCGGCAGGTGTGGTCGGGGGAGTCGCTGCACAGCGCCAGCATCAATGGCGGGCTGCACCACGCGATGCCCGACCGGGCCAGCGGGTTCTGCATCTACAACGACATCGCGGTCGGCATCCAGTGGCTGCTCGACCAGGGGGCCGAGCGGGTGGCCTACGTCGACGTCGACGCCCACCACGGCGACGGCGTGGAGAAGATCTTCTTCGACGACCCGCGGGTGCTGACGATCTCGCTGCACGAGTCGGGTCAGTTCCTGTTCCCGGGCACCGGGGAGGTCCGCGACGTCGGTGGGCCGGAGGCGCGCGGGTCGGCGGTCAACGTCCCGCTGCCGCCCGGCACCAGCGACGCGGGGTGGCTGCGCGCCTTCCACGCCGTCGTGCCCCCGCTACTGCGGGAGTTCTCGCCGGAGGTGCTGGTCACCCAGCACGGCTGCGACTCCCACGCCGACGACCCGCTGGCCGACCTGATGCTCACCGTCGACGGACAGCGGGCCTCCTACCTCGCCCTGCACGACCTCGCGCACGAGGTGGCCGACGGGCGGTGGGTGTCCACCGGTGGCGGTGGGTACGCGCTGGTGCAGGTCGTCCCGCGGGCGTGGAGCCACCTGCTCGCCGTCGTCGGTGGACGTCCGCTGGACCCCGACGTCGACACGCCGCAGTCGTGGCGCGACCACGTGGAGGCCCTGCTCGGCGTGACGGCCCCGCGACGGATGACCGACGGCGGCGCCGCGACCTACCGGGCCTGGGAGGACGGCTACGACCCCGACACGTGGCTCGATCGCAGCATCAACCTGGCCCGGACCGAGCTGTTTCCGTATCACGGGCTCGACCCACTCCCCTAACAACACGCCGCAACCTGTGAAGAAACATGAGGCGATCTCTTCCCCATCAGTCACATCAGGCCCTAGTCTCAGGCCTGTCGTGCCCGATCTACACCGGTGGGGAAGCCGGTGGCGGGCACTTGGAAAGCTGGTACCCCTCGTGACGAACTCGCCCGGTCCTACCTCCGACCCGAAGTTCCTGACCATTGCGGAGGTCGCGGCCATCATGCGCGTCTCCAAGATGACCGTCTACCGCCTCGTGCACGGCGGCGATCTGCCCGCGGTGCGGGTCGGCCGCTCCTTCCGTGTGCAGGAGCACGACGTCGACGAATACCTCCGAAAGTCCTTCTTCAACGCCGGCTGAGCCGTCCTGCGCCGACCGACCGATCCCGATTGCGGGTCCGGCGGTAGCGGCAAGTAGGCTGTCACGGTCCTGGCGCTCGTGCTGGGCGAAACTGACTTGAAGAGGTTTTCGTGGGTTCTGTCATCAAGAAGCGACGCAAGCGCATGGCGAAGAAGAAGCACCGCAAGCTTCTGAAGAAGACGCGCGTGCAGCGTCGCAAGCTCGGCAAGTAACACCTGACTCCAGTGCTGACGGACTGAGGGTGCAGTAGCGATGGCTGGCGGCGACAAGGTCGTGCTCGTCACCGGGGTCTCCCGTGACCTCGGCCGTCGCTGCGCCTCGGCGATTGCCGAGCACCCCTCCGTCGGCCGAGTCATCGGCGTCGACGTCGTCCCCCCTCGCGGGGACGTCGGCGACGTCTCCTTCGTGCGCGCTGACATCCGCAATCCCGTCATCGCCAAGGTCATCGCCAAGGAGGACGTCGACACCGTCGTCCACATGAGCGTGATCGCGACCCCCGGCAGCGTCGGTGGTCGCAACACGATGAAAGAGCTCAACGTCATCGGCACGATGCAGCTCCTCGCCGCGTGCCAGAAGTCGCCGAAGGTCACCGACCTGGTCGTGAAGTCGACGACCACGGTCTACGGAGCGAGCAACCGTGACCCCGCGATGTTCCGCGAGGACATGGAGCCGCGTCGTGCGCCCCGAGCCGGGTACGCCAAGGACGTCGCCGAGATCGAGGGCTACGTCCGTGGTCTGGCCCGTCGTCGCGGTGACTGCCGGGTGACGGTGCTGCGCTGCGCGAACGTGATCGGGCCGCACGTCAACAGCCCGATCACCTCCTACTTCCGGCTCCCGGTGATCCCGACCGTGCTCGGCTACGACGCCCGGATGCAGTTCCTGCACGAGGCCGACCTGATGGCGGTGCTCCAGCACGCCGTGGCCGACGGTGCAGCCGGCACGTTCAACGTGGCCGGCGAGGGCATGCTCATGCTCTCCCAGGCCGTACGACGTCTCCAGCGCCCGAGCGTCCCCATGCCGGGCTTCGCCGTGGGCAGCCTCGGCTCCGCGCTGCGCTCAGCCCGCGTCGCCGACTTCTCGCCCGAGCAGCAGTCCTTCCTCACCTACGGTCGTGGCGTCGACACCACCGCCATGCGCGAGACGCTGGGCTTCACGCCGCGCTACACGACGGCCGAGGCCTTTGCCGACTTCGCCGCCGGGCTCAACCCCACCGGGGGCCGCGCCGAGAGGGCCCTCGCCGCGGTCGCGGACCGGCTGCCCAGCACGCCCCTGCACCACGAGCGAGCGCACGCGCCCCTGACGGGACCCGGGTCGGTCCCGCCGGTCGTGTCGCTCGCGTCGACGAGACGATCACGAGGAGACGCCCGTGGGTGACGCCGAGATCATCCCGATCGGAACTCGCGGCCGCCCAGGTCGCGGCACCGGCAAGCAGCCCTCCTCGGCTGCGCGTGGCCTCGCTCCCTCGAGGAAGCCCCCGCGCGCCCCCAGCGGGTCTAACGAGACCACCAAGGACGGCGACCAGCCGTCACCCGGCTCGAGCACCGACGTCGAGACCCCGACGAGCAACACCGCAGCGGGCGCCGACAACGAGCCCGCGGCGCCGTCGTCATCGCCATCATCGTCGTCCTCCAGTGCGGCCGGCAGCGCCGACGAGTCCACCATCGTGACCACGGGCGCGTCGTTCTCCACGCGCGAGCGCAACCCGCTGCGCTCGATCCCCACCTCTGAGTGGCTCGCTGCCTTCCAGCACGCGGCCGTCGAGCTGTTCGGCGACCAGTGGGAGCCGCGCCTCGCCGAGTTCCTGGCCTTCCTGCGTCGTCGGATCACCGGTGACTACGTCGTCGACGAGTACGGCTTCGACGCCGAGATCACTCAGCGCTTCTTCATGGCAGCCCTGCGCCCGATCGCCCAGAACTGGTTCCGCATCGAGGTCCGGGGCATCGACAACATCCCGACCGAGGGCGGCGCGCTGGTGGTGTCCAACCACTCGGGCACCGTGCCGGTCGACGGCCTGATGACCATGGTCTCCATCCACGACCACACTGGTCGCCACCTCCGCGCCCTCGGCGCGGACCTCGTCTTCCGGATGCCGATCGTCTCCAGCATGGCGCGCCGCGGCGGCGCCACGCTGGCCTGCAGCGAGGACGCCGAGCGCATGCTGCGCGACGGCGAGCTGGTCGGGGTCTGGCCCGAAGGCTTCAAGGGCATCGGCAAGCCGTTCTCCCAGCGCTACAAGCTGCAGCGCTTCGGTCGCGGAGGCTTCGTCTCCGCCGCCCTGCGCACCGGCGTACCGATCGTGCCGCTGGCCGTCGTCGGTGCCGAGGAGATCTACCCCCTGGTCGGCAACATCCCGGCCCTGGCTCGGCTGATCGGGGTTCCCTACATCCCGGTGACGCCGCTGTTCCCGCTCCTCGGGCCGCTCGGGCTCATCCCGCTGCCGTCGAAGTGGCTGCTGGAGTTCGGCGAGCCGATCCGCACCGATGACTACGACGCCGGCGCAGCCGAGGACCCCATGCTGGTCTTCGACGTCACCGACCAGGTGCGAGAGACGATCCAGCAGACGCTCTACTCGCTGCTCATGCAGCGCTCGTCCGTCTTCGGCTGAACGACCCGCGGCTCGACCTCGCCGTGCGGGAGGTGATCACTCTCGCGAGATGCTGCGCTCGGGGCCACAGCCCCGGAGGCGTCAGTTGCCGAGACCCGTGACGCCCTTGACGACGTCGTCCACGGCCTTGCCGGCCGTCTTGGCGGTGCCGGTGAGCAGGTCGCCGATCGGGTCGTCGGAGCGGTTGACGTTGAGCCCGTCGAGCACGCCGTCCTTCTTCTTCTCGTCGTCCTTGTCGTCGCTGTCAGACGAGCTCGGGCCCTGCGGCAGGCTGGGCTCCTGCGGAGCCGAGGTCGGCACGGAGGGCGTCGAGGACTCCTCGGCCTCCTGCTCGCCCTTGGCGCCGTCGGACCCCTTGGAGCCCTTCGAGCCCTTGGTGCCGCGCGAACCGGACGTGGGAGCGTCGTCGGAAGTGGCGCTCACCGGCGCCAGGACCGCATCGGCCACCGGCCCGCGGGCGTCATCGAGGAGGGCGTCGATCGACTTCGTCGCGAAGACCGGCGCCTGGATGATCGGCAGGTCGGTGCAGGCCGGGCACAGGGCCTGGGCCTGGACGTCGATCGCGTTGATGACCTGGGTGGCCTCGATGAGCGAGGCGCGAGCGGTCTCGGGGATGACGCTCTGCAGGCGGGTCAGGATCCCCATGCTGTCGGCGGTGAAGGCGCGCAGCTCTTCGATCGTCGAGGCCTGGCCGTTGCTGGCGAAGTCGCCGAGCAGCAGCGCCGAGGCCTCCTGGGCCTGGTCGACGAAGTCGTGGAGAGTGAGGGCGATCGCGTCGGCGTCGTCGCCGGAGCGGCTCAGGGCCCCGACCTCGTCGAGGCGACCGGTGGCGTTGACCAGGAGCGTCGTGCCCTTGCCGTCGGCGTCGCGCTGGACGCCGGTCTGGGCGTTCTCGATCGCACGCTTGAGCGGGTAAAGAGTGTCGCCCGGCAGGGCGCTCTGGGCGGCGACGGCCATGGAGGCGGTCGCGCTGACGATCGCGAAGCCACCGACGGCAGCGACGAGACGACGTTCGCGAGGTGACCTGCGGATCGCAGGCGCCCGGCGCGCGGCGCTCTGCTCGGCGGTGTCGGGAGTCAAGGCGCCCTCGGCGGCCAGCATGAGGCGTGAGCGGAGGTGGGCCGAGAAGGCCGGACGGGGCTCGGCGGGGGTGACGTCGCGCAGCGTCGCGACGAGCGCGAGCAGCTCGTCGTACCGCTCGGCGTCGAAGGCGGACCCGGCCGGAGGCTCGGCGAGCATCTGGCGTGCGCTGGCAGGGCCGGACAGGAGCCGGTCGAACTCGTCGGCCCGTCGTCGTGCACCGAAGTGGGGGTTCATCGCTGTCCTCCTCTGCTGGGTGGTGTGGTGGTGGCGGGGACTGGCACGAGGGAGCAACCAGCGGGACCCGACACCTGTTCCAACGAGGCGTGGGGCGAGAAAGTTACGGGTGTGAGCACCGTCGCATCGAGGGCGGTCATCAGTCGCGAATTCCGTCGGGCATCAGCTTGGCGAGGTTGCGCACGCCGCGCAGCTGGAGCTGCTTGACCGCACCGTCGCTGCGGCCGAGGACGGCGGCGGTCTCGGCGATGCTCATGCCCTGGAGGAACCGCATCACCAAGCAGTCGCGCTGCTCGTCGGGGAGCTCGGTGAGCGCCTGGAGCAGCAGCTCGTTGGTGAGGCCGGCGAGCACCACCGACTCAGGACCCTCGGTGGAGTCGTCGTGGTCGCCCATGTCCTCGGTGGTCATCTCGAGTCGGGTGCGGCCGGCCTTGAAGTGGTCGGTGGCGAGGTTGCGCGCGATGGTCATCAGCCAGGCGCCGAAGTCCTTGCCCTGCCAGCGGAAGCTCTTCATGTTGCGCAGGGCGCGGAAGAAGGTCTCGGAGGTGAGGTCCTCGGCGAGCGGGGCCGAGCGCGTGCGGTAGAAGAGGAAGCGGTAGACCGACACGTGGTAGTGGTCGTAGAGCAGCCCGAACGCCTCGGAGTCGCCGCCGCGGGCGAGCTCGACGAGGGCGATCAGGCGGGTGCGATCGGCCTCGGAGTCCTCCGAGGACGCGGCGAGGTCACCGTCGCCGTAGCCGCCACCGTCGGCGCGCATCGAGGACCGGTCGTCGGCGACGGCCTCCGCGAGGAGGCATCCGTGGCCGAAGGCGGGGGCTGAACCGGTGGTCGCGGCAGGTCCGGCGAGCGCGGGAGCGGGGTCGAGAAGGCTCAGCACAGCGTCACGCAGGGCATTAAGCCCGCGTGCGACATCCGGCCTCTCATGAGGCATAGGTGCGCCCTCCCGCAGATGGTGCTCGCGACAATCTCTGCTGATCCTAGGTCAGGTCTGACGATCCTGATAGGCGTTCACAAAGATCTAGCGGAGCATCCGTCCGCGAGCGACCGTCGCGGCAAGGCCTGATCAGGCGCTCGTACGACGCCGCCACGAGCCCCCGGCGACGACGGCGCCGGCCGCTGCGCCGGCCACCGCGGAGACGATCAGGCCGGCTCGCGCGGCCTTGCGTCCGGTGCGGTAGTCGTGGATGCGCCATCCG
>NZ_JAXMNS010000214.1:0-6358 GCF_034670285.1 Nocardioides sp.
CTCGACCCACCTCGGCGACCTGACCCGCGAGGGACCGGACGGCGTACGCCCGGGCGCGCTGCGCGGGGGCCAGACCGCCGCCGACACCGCGCTGGCGAGCCTCGACGTCACGGGCTACTCACGCTCGCGCAGCACGGTGCTGCCGAGGAAGCGGCAGGGCGCGACGCGGATGTCTCCCTACATCCGCCACGGCCTGGTGGCGCTCCCCGAGGTGTGGGACGCCGTGGCCGACGCGCCCGAGCGCGACCGCGGGAAGTATCGCGACGAGCTGCTGTGGCAGGAGTACTCGCGCCACCTCTACGCCCGCGTCGGGCCGGCGCTCGGCCACGCGCTCCGGCAGGAGCAGCCCCGGGCCGGCTCGAGGTCGGGTGTGTGGACCTCGCAGGAGGCGTGGCCGCGGGAGATGACGTGCATGGAGCACGTCGTGGGCGACCTCGAGCGCGACGGGTGGCTGGTCAACCAGACCCGCATGTGGCTGGCCTCGCAGTGGGGCGTGCGCGCGGGCGCGACCTGGCGCGACGGTGAGGACGAGATGTTCGCGCACCTGCTCGACGGCTCGCGCGCCGCCAACCGCCTCGGCTGGCAGTGGACGGTCGGCACCGGCAGCGGCAAGGCCTACGGGTTCAGCCGCTGGCAGGTGGAGAAGCGCGCGCCCGAGCTGTGCCGCGCGTGCCCGCTGGCCGATGCCTGCCCCATCGAGGACTGGCCCGAGCAGGGCCTCGGCCCCGATGTCGACGGCCCCGACCTGGGCAAGGCGGAGGTGCCGAGTGGGCCGACCGAGGTGGAGGGCCCGGGGGACGGCGAGCGGGTGTGGCTCACCGCGGAGTCGCTCGGCGCCGGCGACCCGGCGCTCGCGGCCGACCCCGATCGGCCGGCCGTCTTCGTGTTCGACGAGCCGCTGCTTGCCCGTCTGCGGCTGTCGGGCAAGCGGCTGGTGTTCCTCGCCGAGACCCTGGGCGAGCTGGCCGGTCTGCGCGAGGTCGAGCTCCGGCGCGGCCACGTCGTCGCCGAGCTGGACGGCGTCCCGCTGGCCACGACGTACGCCCCGGTGCCGGGATGGGCCCGCTACCGCGCGCGGCTCGACGTACGAGAGGTGCACCCGTGGCCGTGGCTCGTGCAGCCGCGGCCCGCGAGCGTGCGCTCCTTCAGCGCGTGGCGCCCGCGGTCCGGGCGCTGACCCAGCAGGGGTCGGTCGTCAGTTGGTCTGACCGACGGCGGACGTCGGGCTGAAACGAGCGACCAGGCGCTTCTCGGCGATCATCGCCGCGCGGTACTCGTCCCAGTCGGGGTGCGGCTCGCCGGCGACCGCCTCGTAGTAGGCACACAGCGCGTCGCTGGTGGCGTCGCCCGGCTCCGTCGTGACGTCGGAGAGCTCGACGGTGCCGTCGAAGGAGACGTAGGACCACGACTCCGGCTCGCTCACGTGGAGCACGATGCGGGAGTCGCGGCGCATGTTGGCGGTCTTGGCGCGGTCGTCGGTGACCGAGACGACGAACGTGTCGCCGTCCAGGGCGTAGACGACGTCGGAGGACTGCGCCCGACCGTCCTGGCGGAGTGTGATGAGTACGGCGTGCGTGCGGGTGGCCGCCCAGGCGGTGGCGTCGACGAGGTCCATGAGGTCAGTCTGCCGCTGCCGTGGTCGGCGAAGGGGTGAGTCGACGGTCGAGGTAGGACGCGACCGAGAACAGCGCGAAGAACAGCACCAGCACGCCGAGGCTCGTGACCGCCACGGCGCCGGCCCCGTCCTCGCGGTGGTCGAGGAACGGGTAGGGGAACCAGCCCGACAGCCCGCCGACCGTGAGCGTCACGCCCAGCCACGCGAGGGGCCAGAGCAGCGCCAGGCCGACCTCGCGCCGCGTGATCCGAGGGCGCGGCCCGAACACGCCCCAGCCGATCAGGGCGAGCACGGGAACGACCATGTGCAGCAGCTTGTCGGCGGTCCAGTCGGCGCCGCCGAGGTCGAGGAGCGGACGCAGCAGCACGAAGTGCACCAGCCCGGTGACGGTGATCCCGACGATTCCTGCGAGTCGCAGCACGCGCCATCCCTGGCCGTCGCGCAGCGGGTCGCGGGCCAGGGTGACCGCACTGATGGCGACGAGCACGTTGCTCTGCACGGTGAAGTAGGCGATGAAGCGTGCGAGACGTAGGCCGAGCTCCGGCGGCTCCACCTCGTCGAGCACCTGCCCGCCGCGAATCACCAGCACCAGCTGGAGGGCGATCGCCGCGATCGTGACCACGGCGGTGAGGAGGTGCCAGAACTGGGCCCGGGGGAGCGTCATGCCCGGAGGCTAACGACTCCGCCGCGGCCTCGCCTGGCGCATCAACCGACCGGACGCACCTCGACCTCGTGCGCGAGCATGATCGCCTGTCCGGACACCGGGTCCATCTGCGCGGGTCCGCCGGGCACGACCGCGTTGATGTTGGCGCCGGCGAGGGCTCGGGCTCGGCGTGGTCCGGTGGTCGCATGGCCCCAGCCGTGGGGCACCACGACGACGCCCGGAGCGACGTCGTCGGTGAGGGAGACCGTCACCTCGACGGCTCCGGTGGCGCTCGAGACCTCGATGGTCGCGCCGTCGGCGATGCCGCGGGCGGCGGCGTCATCGGGATGCATCAAGGCGGTGTTGCCGTCGGGCTGACGGATGTGGGAGTTGTTGTGCATCCACGAGTTGTGCGAGCGGCGGTCACGACGTCCGACGAGGCGGAGCACCCCTGGTCGTGACAGCTCGGCCTCGCTCGCCTCGAGCCGGGCCAGGTCGGCGACGAGGTCGGCGGGGGCGAGGTCGACGAGTCCGTCGGAGGTCGCGACCCGCTTGCCGAGGAACGATCCCGGCTCGGTGGGCGGCAGCAGCACACCCTCGGGCCGGCGCTTGAGCTCGCCTAGGGTGGTGCGCCGTCCCCAGCGAAGCAGCACCGCCAGCAGGGTGTCCATGGTGACCTGCGGTGAGCGGGGGAGCCGACGCAGCAGCCGGTTGAGGCGCGGGAGCGTGTGCGCGGCCGTCACTCCCCACGGACGCACCCCGGAGGCGAGAGCGAGGTCGGAGAAGATCTGCCACTCGGTGCGGCGCTGAGCCAGCGGTTCGACGACGGCCGGGGTCCACTGGGCGTGCGGCACGATCTGCAGCGACTGGTGCGAGGCCGGGAAGTCGGGGCGCTCGAGCATGTCGGTGGCGGGCAGCACGTAGTCGGCGTACGCCGCGGTCTCGTTGCGGTAGAGGTCGACGCTGACCATCAGGTCGAGGTGCGGGAGCGCCTCGGCCAGCGCGTCGCCGGGCACCGAGTGGGCGGGATTGCCGGCCGAGACGAAGAGCGCGCGCACCCGGTCGGGGTGGTCGGTGGTGATCTCGTCGGCCAGCGCCGCGACGGGGAAGGCCCCGGCTACCCGGTGCCAGCGGCCGTCGGTGGTGCGGTGGTCGTCGAAGCCGCCCAGGCCGATCAGCGAGGACAGCCGGAGGGTGTCGAACGCGCCGCGCGGCACGAGCAGGCCGCCACGGCGGTCGAGGTTGCCGGCGAGCAGGTTGATGCCCTGGAGCAGCCAGTAGGCCACCGAGCCGAACGGTCCCATGTTGACGCCGGTCGAGCAGTAGAGCGCGGCGCCGCGTCCGCCCTGCCCGACACTGGCGGCGGCGTACGACGTCGCGAGGTCGCGGATCGTCGCGGCCGGAATGCCGGTGACGGCTCCGGCCCGCTCGGGGGTCCAGGGAGCGGCGGCCGCGACGAGGTCGTCGACCCCGCGAGCGACCTCACGGGCCGGGGCGAGGTCGAGGCCGACCTCGACGGTGAGCACGTGCAGCATCGCGGCCAGCAGGTAGGCGTCTGTGCCGGGCCGGATCGGCACGTGCTCGCCGACCCGTCGCGCGGTCTCGGTGCGTCGTGGGTCGACGATGACGACCCGGCCGCCGCGCTCGGTGATCGACGACAGCACGCCGGCCGCGTCGGAGACCTGGAGCACCGACATCTGGCTCACCAGCGGGTTCGAGCCGAGGCAGACGAAGAAGTCGAGGTGCTCGAAGTCCGGCACGGGGTGCACGAGCGAGAGGCCGTACATCTCGGTGGAGACGTGGAACTTGGTGTTGACGTCGATCGAGTGCGACGCGAAGACGTTGGGGGAGCCCAGCGCCTCGACGAAGGCGGTCGACATGACGGTGCCCGAGAGGGAGAAGAACGTCGGGTTGCCCTGGTAGAGCGCCAGCGCCCGCGGACCGTGCTCGTCGACGAGGCCTCGCACCCGCGCGCCGATCTCGGTGAGCGCCTGCTCCCAGGAGACCTCGACCAGCTCGCCGTCCACGCGCTTGAGGGGGACGTCGACGCGGTCGTCGTCGTGGTGGAGAGCGCCGAGGCCGAGGCCCTTCACGCAGCAGTAGCCCTTCGTGACGGGGTGGTCGCGATCGGGGCTGACCTTGACGACGCGCTCCTCGCCGGTGTCGCGGTCGGTGTCGACGTCGACGACCAGCCCGCAGTGGACCTCGCAGATCCGGCAGAACGTGCGGGTCGAACGAGTCATTCAGCTTCTCCTCGGCGGGTGGCACAGTGACGTCCATGAGTATCGATGACGCCGACCGGATCGTGCTCGACGGACCAGCGATCGAGGCAGAGGGCCTCGCCGACTGGCGGGTGCTCCACGGCGTGCTGCACGCGCGCTTCCGCACCGGCGGGTTCAACGCCGGGGTGACCCTCGTGCAGGCGATCGGGGCCGCGGCCGACGAGATGGACCACCACCCCGACGTCGACCTCACCTACCCGAGCGTCGACGTCCGGCTCAGCAGCCACGACGTCGGTGGGGTCACGCGGCGCGACGTGATCCTGGCGCGGGCCATCAGCGAGATGGCCGTGCGGTTGGGGGCGAAGTCCGGTCCCGAGGTGACCTCGGTGCTCGAGCTCGCCCTCGACACCCACGACCTCGAGGAGATCAAGCCCTTCTGGCGAGCGGTCCTCGGCTACGCGGACTCCGAGGCGCCCGACGAGCTGGTCGACCCGACGGGCAAGCGCCCCACGATCTGGTTCCAGGAGTCGGCGCCGCACGAGACACCGCACCAGCGGTGGCACCTCGACCTGCGGGTGCCGCCCGAGGTGGTCGAGGGCCGGATCGCGGCGGCGGTCGCGGCCGGCGGCACGCTCGTGGGCGACGAGGCGGCGCCGATGTTCTGGGTGCTGGCCGACCCGCAGGGCAACCAGGTGTGCCTCACGACCTGGCAGGGTCGCGAGCGCGCCTGACTCCGCTGCGCGGGACCGGTCAGAGGGCCTCGCGCCACGAGTGCTGCGGCGCGTAGCCGAGCAGCTCGCGAGCCTTGTCGATGGAGTAGAAGGTCTCGTCGGGTGCCATCTCGCGGCGCAGCTCGACGCCATCGTAGAAGTCGGCCCGGAGCTCGTCGGTCGTGGCCGCGACCGACAGGTCGGCCGCGGCCACGTTGAAGACCTCGTAGCCGAGGCCGTCGACCTCCAGGCAGCGCTGCACGATCTGTCCGAGGTCGCGGGTGTCGATGTAGGCGAAGAAGTTGCGGCGGCGCAGCGCAGGGTCGGCGAGGAAGGCCGGGAACTTCTCGGCGTACTCGTGCGGCTCGATGACGTTGTTGATCCGCAGGCCGTAGACATCTGCACCGGTGCGGGCCTGGAACCCTCGGGCGGTCGCCTCGCCGGCGACCTTCGACATCGCGTAGGCGTCCTCGGGCACCGTCGGGTGTACCTCGTCGACCGGCACGTAGTCGGGTCGCCGCTCGCCCTGCGCGAAGCACACGCCGTACGTCGTCTCGGAGGAGGCGAAGACGACCTTGTCGATGCCGAGCCGGGTCGCGGCCTCCAGGACGTTGTAGGTGCTGAGCACGTTGACGGCGTACGTCGTCGCGTCGGGCTGCAGGAGGATCCGTGGCACCGCGGCGAAGTGCACCACCGCGTCGTAGGTCGGCTGCTCGTCGAGGTCGAGCTCGCTCATCCGGGCCAGGCCGGCCATCGCCGAGTAGGTCTGGCCGGCGTCGGTGAGGTCGACCCGCAGGTCGGCGACGTCGGGGTGGCCCAGGGGGACGAGGTCGGCGTTGGTGACCTGGTGGCCCTGATCAGCGAGGAACGCGGCGACGTGCTGGCCGGCCTTGCCGCTCCCGCCGGTGAAGAAGATGCGCATGGCGCCAAACCTAGGTCGCTGCCGAAGTGCTGAAGAAACATGCTCGTGAGGTCGCCGGCTGAGCGTGAGACCCGGCTTCTCTGATGCCTTTGTTCAGCACTCCGGTCGCCCCCAGCAGGACATCGGCCCGCCGGGTCCCGTGGATGGCGCGAACGCCCACATGACGGGACGCTCGTCTCAACATGTGGGACCGTGGCAGACTCTCCTACTGCCCCGCGGGGGCAGCGGCTACGGTAGAGACAAGAT
>NZ_JAXMNS010000215.1:0-6331 GCF_034670285.1 Nocardioides sp.
GCCGAAGAAGCGGTTGAGGACCGCCACGACCTCCTGGGCCGGGTGGTCCGCGGCGTACGTCGTGGAGCCGACGAGGTCGACGAAGAGCACCGACACGACGATGGTGCGACCGCCGAGCTCGACCTTGCCCTCTGCGGCCGCGCGGGCGACGTCCTTGCCGACGTGTCGTCCGAAGAGGTCGCGCAGGTGCTCACGCTCGCGCAGCCCGGTGACCATCTGGTTGAACCCTGACTGCAGCTGGCCGAGCTCGGTGCCGTCGTAGACCGGCACGGCCTGGTCGAGGTCGCCTCGCTCCACGGCGAGGAGGGCGTCGCGCACCGACACCACCGGGGCCACGACCGATCGGGCGTTGAGCACGGTGATGAACAGGCCGAAGAGCAGCACCACCGAGCCGATCACGAGGACGACGACGGCGAGGCGCGTCAGCGAGGTCTGGTCGCCGGCCAGCGCGACGACCGCGGCGATCATGAGGCCGGTCAAGGGGAGGGCCGTGCCGAGCAGCCAGAAGATGACCATCCGGTCGCCTACTCCCACACCGCGCGGACGCTCGGTGAGCGGCGCCTGGGCGAGAGCTCGGGCGGCGATCGGCCGCAGCGCGAACTGGGCCTGAAGGTAGGCGACCGCGCTGACGACGAACGCGGCGATGCCGACGGTGAACAGCGTGTTGATCGCGCGGCTGGGCTGGAGCACGAGCGCGAGCAACGTGAAGAGCAGGGTGGCCCCGGCCCACAGCACGGCCTGCATCCGGGTGAGACGCAACGGCGCCCGCAGCGTGTTGGTTCGGTCGGTGTCGGTGGGCGAGCGGTCCTCGGTGACCCACCTCAGTGCCCGCAGCGTCGAGGCGGTGCCGATCGCGATGCCGAGCACGACGGCCACCAGGACGTAGACCGGGACGGCGATCGCCAGCGACAGCACGGTCGCGTCGCTGGGCGCGGGCTGGGGGAGCACGAAGGACGAGATCACGACGACGACGCCGGCGCCGATGAGGTTCGTGGTCACCAGGAGCCAGGTGAGGATCAGCTGCACCCGGACCCGCAGTCTGCGGGGGCTCAACTCGGCGGTGCCCAGCAGTCGCGAGCCGAAGGGCTCCTGCTTCGCGCGGTCGGCTGCCGTGCGCGCGGGGTCCACCGCCGAAGGGTACGACGTCGCGGGGCCCCGGTCCGGGAGACCGCCCCGGACCGACACCCATCGAGACGCCCTTTGGCTACGAAGAACACTCACGCCGCATACTGTGGGGGAGCCTCACGCGACCTGAGGTGCAGGCGAACGGCAAGGGAGGTGGACCCATGGCCTCCTTCACCATGCCCGCACGCACCGTCAGCGCGGCGGAGATCGCCGACGCCGATCGCACCCTCGCCGAGCCGAGCACGCCGAAGACCGACCCGAGCAAGACGCGCACCCGTTCGGAGTACCGCCCCGACATCGACGGCATCCGTGGCGCTGCGGCGATCATGGTGATGGGCTTCCACGCTCACGTGCCCGGCTTCGAGGGCGCCTACATCGGCCTCGACCTCTTCTTCGTGGTCTCCGGCTACGTCATCACCGGGTTGCTGATGTACGAGTACCAGCGCACCGGTGGCATCAAGTGGGGCGCGTTCTACGCCCGCCGCGCACGCCGACTGATCCCGGCCAAGGCCACGATGCTCATCGGCGTCCTGATCCTCAGCTACATCGTGGCCACGCCCACCGGCTCCCAGCAACAGACGGCCAAGTCGGCCGCAGCGGCGGCCGGCTTCGTGTCCAACTTCTTCTTCTGGCAGCAGGAGGACGTCGACTACTTCGGCCTCGAGCCAGGCACCGGCGTCCTGCTCCACACGTGGTCGCTCTCGGTGGAGGAGCAGTTCTACCTCGCGCTGCCGCTCGCGATCTTCCTGGCCTGGGTGCTGGCGCGGGTGCTGCGCACGCCCACGGTGGCGACCCTGCTGGTCACCAGCCTGGCGCTCGCCGGAGCGTCGCTGTGGCTGGCCATCTCGTGGGCGCAGACCCAGCCCACGGCCGCCTACTACCTGCCGATGAGCAGAGCGTTCGAGTTCCTGCTCGGCGTGGCGCTGGCGCTCGTCGTGCGCAAGGTGCGGCTGGCCGAGGACCTGCGCGAAGTCATGGGCCTGGCCGGGGCGGCGATCATCGCGTTCGTGCTCTGGAAGCCGATGCCGGTCGACGGCTACCCGAGCTACTGGGCCCTGTTCCCCTGCATCGCCGCGGCCCTGCTCGTCTGGGCCGGCGTCGGTGGCCCCACCGCCATCACGCGGCTGCTGTCGACCCGCTTCCTGGTCGGCCTCGGCCTGGTCTCCTACGGCTGGTACCTCTGGCACTGGCCGCTGCTCGTGCTCGGAGAGTCGCTCAACCTCGCTCCGCCGCCGCTGTGGGCCCGGATCGGGCTGGTCCTGCTCGGACTCTTCATCGCCTATCTCAGCTATCGCTTCATCGAGGGCCTCTTCTACAAGCGCTCCGGCACCGTCTCGAAGTCGAAGACCTGGGGCTCGCGACGCGTCATCATCAGCGGCGTCGTGGCGATGTCGACCGTGGCCTCGCTCTCGACCGGGGCACTCGCCCTGGCCAACGACCAGGCCACCACCCCGCGCTGGGAGACCGTCGCCGAGCAGCTCAACGACGTCCCCGAGATGCCCTCGGAGTGCCTGGGCGAGAACAGCTTCATCCCCGACAAGCCCAACCGCTGCGACCTGGTGCCGTTCGAGCCCGATCGGCCCACCGTCGTCCTCTGGGGCGACTCGCACGCCTGGATGCTCATCCCCGCCATCGAGGCCGCGGCCGAGGGCAAGGACGTCAACCTCGTCGCCTTCGTGATGGGTGCCTGCCCGCCGCTGCGCGCCCCTGACCGCGGTGGCCTGGCCTGCGCGCGCAGCAACGAGATGGCCCTCAACTTCGTCACCAAGCGCAGCGGGCGCAAGAAGCCGCCGGTGCGGGTGATCCTCAGCGCGAGCTGGCCGACCTACCTCAACGCGCTCAACCCCGTCGACCTCGACGAGCGCGCGACCGGTGGCATCAACGACGCCTACATCGAGCAGATCTCCGGGCTGTTCCGTGAGGGCACCCCGCAGCTCTTCGACGACCTGGCGCTGCTCAACGCTGACGTCGACGTCGTCGGGCCGACGCCCTTCATCCCGCGCAACGCCCCCCTCTGCGAGGCCCGGCCGCGACCGTTCTCCTGCGACGTCGATCGTGACCTGGCGATCATCGACGAGGACGGCACCGTCGCGTGGCTCGAGGAGCAGATGGAGGGCTTCACCGAGGGGTCGCGCTTCATCGACATCGCGCAGTCGCTCTGCGACGAGGACACCTGCTACGCCGAGGCCAACGGCGTCGTGAACTTCTTCGACGACAACCACATCAGTGCCGCGCTCTCGCGCCAGCTGAAGTCCTACTTCGTGCCGAGCCTGCGCGGGCTCGTCGAGCTCGACGAGTCCGGGCTCCAGGCCCGACCCCGGGTGGTCGGCGACGCCGACGCATCCTCGGGGGCCGAGGCAGCGTCCGGCCCCGACGGCGGCTCCAGCTTCTTCGAGCCCGACGAGCCCGACGAGCCCGACGAGTCCGCCGCGGCGATCGTCGGCACCGCGGCCTCAGCCACGACTGGGGCCGAGTGACGAGCCACCCTCTGCGGGCGGTCGTGGCCTTCACGGTGGCGCTGGCCGCGCTGTCGGGGGTCGCCTTCTGGCTCCAGCAGAACCTCTACGCCACGCAGCCGCTCCTGGACCTGACCCCGGCGGCCGCCGAGGCGTCGCTCGTGCCGGTGGCACCGGCCGTCGTGACCTCGTCCGACACGGACGCACAGTCCGGCTCCGGGGTGCCCGGAATCGACGAGCAGTGGCTCGACCGCACCTCCACGGCGAGTGGGGTGCCGATCACCGCTCTGCGGGCCTACGCGCGCGCCGAGCTGATGGCGCCCCGCGACTGCGGGGTCGGCTGGACGACGCTCGCCGGGATCGGGTGGATCGAGTCGCAGCACGGCCTGCTGGGCGGGCGCACCCTCATGACCGACGGGCGCTCGTCGTCGCGAATCCTCGGCCCGGCGCTCGACGGAACCGGCAACTTCGCTGCGATCCCGGCCACGGCGGAGTCACGCCGCTGGCACGGCGACCGCAGCTGGGACCACGCCTTCGGACCGATGCAGTTCATCTCGGGCACGTGGGCGAGCTGGCAGTCCGACGGTGACGGCGACGGTGTGGCCGACCCCAACGACCTCGACGACGCGGCCTATGCCGCCGCGCGCTACCTGTGCGCCGGCGGTCGTGACCTCACGGCGGCCTCGGGGTGGACGGCGGGAGTGCTGAGCTACAACAACTCGCGCAGCTATCTCGACTCCGTGCACGTGGCCGCCTCGGCCTACGCGGAGCGCACCCGCTCCTGAGAGGGCCGACCGTGGCTCCCAGAACGCCTGCGGGATCGGCCGCATGGTGGGATCATGGGGCCACCATGAACGCTCGCCCCCTCCCTCCCTTCGTGGCCGCGCTCCTCTCCGCGCTCGCCCTCGCCCTGACGACCTCGGTGCTCGTCGGTCTCACCGCTGCCCCCGCACAGGCGGTCAAGCCGAAGAACGATCACCCCACGATGCCCCGCTCGTGCGTCGACCGCGCAGACCTCATCCCGCAGGAGCCCACGCTCTGCGAGCTCAACAGCTTTGACGGCGGCCGACCCACCGTCCTGCTCTGGGGTGACTCGCACGCCTGGCAGATGATCCCGGGCCTGCGTCGCGCCGGGAACGGCAAGGACGTCAACCTCGTGGCGATCGTGATGGGTGGCTGCCCGCCGATGGACAACGCGCTCAAGGCCGGCGAGCCGGCACCGAAGTGCTACCAGGCCAACGACCTGGCGATCGACTACACGCGCGACCTCGTCGCCGCCGGCAAGGGCCACCGCGTGCTGCTGGCAGCGAGCTGGCAGCGCTACCGCCAGGCGCTCAAGGACCGCGACCGCACCTACACCGGCGAGATGGCTCGCGCCTCGCGCAAGGCCACGCCGCGACTGATGAGCACGCTGGCCGACCTGGGTGCTTCGGTCGACGTCGTCGGTCAGGTGGCCACGGTGCCGGCCGCCCGCGCCAAGTGCGCCAAGAGCAACCAGCCCTACGCCTGCAACCTGCCGCGCAACCGCGCCCTGGCCGACTCCGTCGGGACGAAGCGTTACCTGACCAAGCTGATGAAGCCGCTCGACGCCGACGCGAGCCTGATCAACGTCAACGGGTTCTTCTGCAAGGGCAAGGTCTGCCGCGGCATGGTCGGCAAGACTTACACCTGGTGGGACGACCTCCACATCAGCGCGTCGATGTCGCGCAAGCTGCATGGCTTCCTCAAGCCGACGGTCGTCGCGGCCGACGCATCGCGCCCCGGTGAGCCCAGTGGCCAGTCCGGCTGCTCGCTGCCGCTGCCGATCCTCTGCTGACCCAGCTGCCACGCCTGATCACGCACGAAGGCCCGGACCACCGCCGAGCGGGGGTCCGGGCCGTCGTGCGTGCTGGGTCTGGCGATCAGCCCTCGGGGGTGGTCTCCTCCTCGGCGGGCGGCTCCTGGTCGGCCTGGCAGGCCTCGAGCCGCTCCTGCGCCTTCGCCAAGCGCATCTGCTGGGCCTTCTTGTTGCTCTTGACCTTGTCCTTCTTGGCGCGGGCCTCCTTGAGGTCCGCCTTGGCCTGCTTGCGCTCGGCCTTGTCCTCGGCCTTGGCGGCGTCCTTCTTGGCCTTCTTCGCCTTCTTGACCTTCTCCTTCTGGGCGGCGAAGCGCTCGGTCGCGCGGTCGAGCGCCGTCTGCGCCTTGTCGACCTGAGTCTGCTGCTTCGCGCACGGCTCGGAGGAGGCGTCGGGCTTGGCGGCCGCGGCGCTGGTGGTCACCCCACCCAGCGAGGCGATCGTGAGGGCGAGAGCGGCGGCCGAGCCGGCCAGGGTGGTGCGTGTCATGGGGAGCTCCAAGGATGAGGGGGGGTGGGCGGCTCCACGATGGCACACATCGGCCGGCGACACGGCAGATCTGTCCGATCGACCAGCTCAGGCGGACTGGTTGAATGTCAGGGGTGACCCTCTTCGCCGCCGCCGAGATCACCGAGGCGTACGCCGCCCTGCACCGCCGCGTGCAGACGTACGCCGACTCCGGTGACTGGACCGACTTCGCGCTCAACTTCACCGAGGACGCCACCTACGTGGAGCACGCCTTCGGCACCTTCCACGGCCGCGACGCCATCCGGGCGTGGTCGGTGGCGACGATGACGTCGTTCCCCGGGTCGGTGATGACCAGCTTTCCGGTGGCCTGGCAGGTGGTGGACGCCGACGCTGCCCGACTGGTCTGCGAGGTGCGCAACCTGATGCCCGACCTCGGCGACGGCGACG